>CANEGK010000020.1 GCA_947427035.1 uncultured Clostridium sp. | reverse complement strand
ATGACGCGGTCGGCGTCGGGCGCGCCGTAGTAGTTGAAGAGCTGATAGTCGGTGCCCAGCTTCTCGTTGATTTTGCCCATGTATTTTTCGACGACGGCGGGAAGCTCGTCATAGAAGCGGTTGCAGGCTTCGCGGTGCTGGAAGAAGATATCGCCGTTTTCGTGGCTGCCGCGCATGGCGGGGTGCTCGGGGTTCAGAGCGCCGCGGCGGAAGGCGGCGACGGCGTCCATGTCGCACATGTCCTTCAGGTCGTCAAAGTCCCACACGGCGACCTTCTGAATTTCGTGGCTGGTGCGGAAGCCGTCAAAGAAGTTGATAAAGGGAACCTTGCCGGACAGGGCGGCCAGGTGGGCGACGGGGGCCAGGTCCATGACTTCCTGCACGTTGCCTTCGCACAGCATGGCAAAACCGGTCTGGCGGCAGGCCATGACGTCGGAGTGATCGCCGAAGATGTTGAGCGCGTGGGTGGAAATGGTACGGGCCGAGACATGGAAAACGGTGGGGAGTTGCTCAGCTGCGATTTTGTACATGTTGGGGATCATCAGCAGCAGGCCCTGGGAAGCGGTGTAGGTCGTGGTCAGGGCGCCCGCACCCAGCGAACCGTGGACGGCGCCGGCGGCGCCGGCTTCGGACTGCATTTCGACAACCTTGACGGTGTTGCCGAAGATGTTCTTCAGGCCGTTGGCAGACCACTGGTCAACCAGGTCGGCCATCGGGCTGGACGGCGTGATGGGATAGATGGCGGCTACCTCGCTGAACGCGTAGGAAACATGCGCAGCCGCATTGTTGCCATCCATCGTTTTCATTTTTCTTGCCATTTGGGGATACTCCTCCTTTGTATTTCCGGTGTGTGTAGGTGAAAGTATTAAACCTTATATATTTTATCAAATAATGCGCGATATGTAAACATTTATTTAAAAGAAAAAAGGAGAAAATCACAGAACTCAAGGCAATTAAAACTTTTTCGTAAAAAAAGATTTGTCAAAAAAGTTTTGATCATGTATGCTGAAAGAAGAGGCAAAAGTGAAAAAAACGCGCCCGGGCGCAAATGAGGTGGGGATATGGTAGCAAAAGTGCATTCAGCGGGGCTGAGCGGTATTCAAGGGCATCTGGTTATTTGCGAGTGCGACCTGTCGGGGGGACTGCCGCGGTTTGACATCGTCGGCCTGCCCGACGCGTCGGTGCGCGAATCGCAGGACAGGGTGCGCTCGGCGGCCAAAAACTGCGGCTTTGACTTTCCGGCGCGGCGCATCACCATCAACCTTGCGCCCGGCGAGCTGCGCAAGGAGGGACCCATTTACGACCTGCCCATTCTGGCGGGGGTACTGGCGGCGTCCGATCAGCTTCCGCTCCCGCCGGCCGACAGCTGTATGCTGGGCGAGCTGTCGCTGGAGGGGGATGTGCGCGCCGCGACGGGCGTTCTGCCCATGGCCCTGTGCGCGCGCGACAGCGGGATGAAGAGCATGTTCGTCCCCGCCGAAAACGCGGACGAGGCCGCCATCGCCGAAGGGCTGACCGTCTATCCGGTGCGGCATGTGAGCGAGCTGGCCGATCACCTGTGCGGCCGGAGTCTCATCAAGCCGGCGCCGCCGTACCGCTTTGAAAACGACGTGCCGCAGACGCTGGATTTTGCCGACGTCATGGGGCAGGAAAACGTCAAGCGCGGGCTGGAAATCGCGGCGGCCGGCTCGCACAATGTGCTGCTGGTCGGCTCGCCCGGCTCGGGCAAAAGTATGCTGGCGCACCGCCTGCCGTCCATTCTGCCCGATATGACGCGCGAAGAAGCGCTGGAAGTCACCAAAGTGTATTCGGTCGCCGGGCTTTTGGAAAAGGGGCGGCCTATGGCATCCCTGCGACCCTTCCGCAGCCCGCACCATACCGTTTCGGCTGCGGGGCTTGCCGGCGGCGGGCGTATGCCGCGGCCGGGCGAGATTTCGCTGGCGCACAACGGCGGATTGTTTCTGGACGAGCTGCCCGAATATCGGACCGACGCCCTGGAGGTGCTGCGCCAGCCGCTGGAAGACGGCTGTATCACGGTTTCCCGCGTGTCGGGAAGCTGTACATACCCCAGCCGGTTTATGCTGGTGTGCGCCATGAACCCCTGCAAATGCGGTTATTACGGGCACCCGACCCGGCCGTGTACCTGCACCGAGCAGTCGGTGCGCGCCTACCGCAAACGCCTGTCCGGCCCGCTGCTCGATCGCATCGACCTGCACATCGACGTCGCGCCGGTCGCCTTTGAAAGCCTGCGCGAGCGCTCGCCGGGCGAATGCTCGGCCGATATCCGCGCCCGCGTCAACGCGGCGCGCGACCGGCAGACCCGGCGGTATGCAGGGACGGAGGTCACCTGCAACGCCACGCTGACGCCGGCCCGCATGGCGCAGTTCTGCGCGCTGGACGAAGCGGGGAAACTCCTGATGCAGCGGGCCTTTGACGCAATGGGGCTGACGGCGCGCGCGTATGATCGCATCCTGAAGGTGGCACGCACCATCGCAGATTTGGACGGGCAGGACAGCATCGGCGCGCAGCACCTGGCCGAGGCCATTCAGTTCCGCTCTATGGATGAAAAGCGCTAAATGGGCAATGTGCTGGCCTATACGCAGCGTTTATGCACGATTTCCACACAGGGTTTACAGAATATCTGTGGATAAAACTGTGGAAAATGTGGATAACCCCAGTGGCGGCCGGAGCAAATGACAAAAAATAATTTTCCCGCCTGGGGAAAGCTCTGCATGACAGTGAATATTTTCGGGCGCCGGTGCAAAAGTACAACGGAGTGTTGAAAGCCCCGGCGCCTAACCGGCGCCGGGGCGGTTTTTATTTGCTGTCAAATTCAAGGGCAATGTCGCCCGAAACCGTTTCCGCATCGACGGAGCAGGGGCCGCCGCCGGTTTCCAGCCTCTTTCCCTGTTTTTCTCCGTTGAGGGTGATTTTGCCCGACATGGTTTCGAGTTCGAACTCACAGTCGCTGCGGGCGACGCTGCTCTGAACGTCAATGTTGCCCGAAACGGACTCGAGCGAAAGCTTGTCAAAAGAGCCGGGGGAGAGGGATATGTCGCCGCTCACCGTTTCGGCATCGCATTCCCAAACCGACGCGCTCAGGGTGATGTCGCCGGAAACGCTGGACAGATCGACCTGATCGGCGTTGGGCAGGGACACATCGATAAGGCCGCTGACCGTTTCGCAGTCAATTTCATTCAGGGCAGCGCCCCACGGAATGGTGACGACAATGCTGCTCGAGCCGGAAAGGCTGATGCCCGCATGTGCCTTTTGCGTGACGCGCAGGACGGAGCCGCGCTGTGTGTATTCCGGCCGCAGACGGTCGTTGTCCCACGAGATGTCCAGCCGGTATTCTTCGCCGCCCGTCTGAATGCTGATGTCGGCGCTGACCGCTTCGATTTCCAGTTCGGAAAAGTCTGTCAGCACATAGGTTTCCTGGTTGCTGCCCTTGAGCGCCGCGCCGGGGAAGCCGTGCTCGCCGTCGGCCGGGGTTTCCGGAGCAGTGGGAGTTTCGGGGGCTTCGGGGCTTTCAATGCTGTCAGAAGGGATGGAGGCCTGCCCGCCGCCGGACTGCGACAGACGGCGTTCGCCGTCATCCGACCACAGAAAGCGGGGGCCGATAAAGCGGACAAGCTGAAAAACAATGGCCCCGACGACAAGGACGGCGATTAAAACGGTAGTCCAGCGGCGCCGGGGGGCATAAACCGGCGGGGGAGCGGCAGACGGGGCTTCTGGGGGCGTTTCGGCGCCCTGCCGGCTGCCGGCCCGGATTTGTGCGGCAATATCAGCAGGGGAGCCCAGGGCGGCCAAAGCCTGCGCTTCGCCGTCCGGGCCGGCTTCATCCAGATATTCGCGGTAATAGCGGCAGGCTTCGGCCATTTCGGCCGGCGGAAGATCGGAAAGCTCGCGAATCAGCTGTGATAAAAATTCATCTCTCGTCATGGTCTTCTAAACCTCCCAACAGGATTTGGTCAATATCGCGCTTATACTGCTCCCATGCCTCCAGCATCTCCTGGCAGCGGCGGCGGCCCTGCGGGGTGATGGCGTAATAACGCCGGTTGCGGCCCTGGTACGGCTGGTCGTATGTGGTCAGGCAGCCGTCGCTTTGCAGGCGGCGTAAAACTGGATACAGCGTGGATTCTGAAATGTCGACCGCTGCGCGTATATTTTGCGTCAGCACATAGCCGTAAGCGTCCTGCCGCGAGAGCACCGAAAGCACGCAGGCGTCGAGCAGCGCTGAGCCGAGCTGGAAAAGCATGTTTCACCTCCGATAAGAATAAATCGAGCATATTATAAATCATATAATATTAGATGTCAAGAAAACTGTGCCGCCGGGAAGACAGAATAAAAAAAGCACCAAATGCCGGCCGGCATTTGGTGCTGAAAGACGATTGATTTTACAGGGCCGCCTTAGCCTGCGCCACAAGAGCGGAGAAAGCGCCCTTGTCGGAAACGGCGATTTCGGACAGCATTTTGCGGTTCAGGGTGACGCCGGCCTTTTTCAGGCCGTTCATGAACTGGGAGTAGTTGATGCCGTTCTGCTTGCAGCCGGCGCTGATACGGGTGATCCACAAACGGCGGAAGTCGCGCTTTTTGAGCTTTCTGCCGACATAGGCGTACTTGAGCGACTTCATCACCTGCTCGTTGGCAAGTTTGTAATGGTTCTTCTTGGAACCCCAATAGCCCTTGGCGAGCCGGATTGCTTTTTTCCTTCTTTTGCGCGTCATCATCGCGCCTTTGATTCTAGCCATCTATCAAAAGCCTCCTGTCAGTCTTATTTATAGGGAATGAGCCGCTTGAGCTGCGGCGCGGTGGCCGAGCCGGCGTAACCGGCTTTGCGCAGCTGGCGTTTCCGCTTGGGGGTTTTGCAGCCTTTGATGTCGTGGCGGCGATTCATACTGGACAGCTTGATCTTTCCGGTCTTGGTGACGGAAAAACGTTTTTTCGCGCCGGAATGGGTCTTTATCTTCGGCATAGGTGATAAACTCCTCTCTTTTGTGTCGGCAGCTTCCGCCGGTTATTGGTTTTTCAAGGGGGCTAAAAACATCAGCATCTGGCGGCCTTCCAGCTTGGGTTCCTTTTCCACTGTGCTGACCTCTGCACAGGCCTCGGCAAAGCGTTTGAGAATGGTCAGGCCGATAGAGGTGTGGGCCATTTCACGCCCGCGAAAGCGCACAGAAACCTTGACCTTGTCGCCGTTTTTCAGAAATTTCTGCGCGGCTTTGGCCTTGACCTCGAAGTCATGTACATCAATTTTGGCGGACAGGCGGATCTCTTTGATCTCGACGATGCGCTGGTTTTTGCGGGCTTCCTTTTCTTTTTTAGCCTGCTCAAAGCGGAACTTGCCGTAGTCCATAACGCGGCAGACGGGCGGTTCGGCCTTGGGGGCGATTTTTACAAGATCAAGACCCTTTTCAGCGGCGATGCGCTGTGCTTCTGCAATGGGAACAACGCCGAGCTGGCCGCCGTCCTCGTCGATGAGCCTGACTTCCTTATCACGAATTTCTTCGTTGATTTGATGGTCCTGTTTGCTGATATGGAGCACCTCCCAAAAAGTAAATAACGGGCGGTCTAAACCGCCCGTTTCCAACAACAAAAACCGCCGCGCCCCATAGCGCGGGGAAAACATGTTGACCCTTTCTTACTTCATGAGGGTGAGGACGGTTTATCCTGCTTTCTTTTCCCAAATATTATAACAATCTGTTCGGGCGTTGTCAAGCGCTGTTTAAAAAATGAAAAACTGGGCGGGAAAACCAAAAAGGGGTTTGATTTTACAGGATTTTTGAGTATAATAAAAAACAGAAGCAGGGCGCGGGCGCCCGGACAGGAGGAGCGCGGATGAGCGAGGAATACGGCAACGATTATGTCACGCTGACCGACGAAGACGGCAACGAGCTGGAGCTTGAGCATCTGGATACATTGGAATACAAGGGAAATACCTATTTCGCCTTTATCCCCGCCGAAATGCAGGTGGAGGAAAGCTATGAGCTCATCATCATGAAAGCTGAAGAGGAAAACGGCGAAGAAATCCTGGTCACACTGGACGATGAGGACGAGCTGGACGAGATGTTTCAGATTTTCAGCGAGCGCCTGGAAGAGACCTTCGAGGAATCGGAAGAATAGCGTTTTAAACTCCCTGCGCGGTGCGACAGCGGCGCTTTTATTTAACCTACAAAGTGATGAAACGGGATGGCGTCCTTCCGCCCCCGATCGCAGACCTCCTGCCTTATGGCGGAAGTTGGGAGCGGTTTAAAGGGCGGAGAGCCAACCCACCTGCAAACGCGGGTTATTATCAGTTCGCATCGGCCGTGCGGGGAGCTTTATATTTAAACTTCAAAGTAAAAAGACGGCCGCAAGAAAGCCGATACCTGCTGAAAACCGTTGCTTTTCAGCAGGTGTTATTTTTCATGGCTTCGCCGGATCATTGAAAGTTGCAGGGGGATGTGCGGTGCAAGTTGGTTTAGCATCTTTTGCATGTGAAAATGGGAATCTGCCCTTCAATATGGCGCAAATCGAAAGAGCTATGCGCGAAGTTCGGGGGAAGGCAGATTTGCTTTGCTTTGGAGAGGCCTATTTGCAGGGCTTTCATTCTCTCTGCTGGGACTACACGGTGGATAAGGAAATGGCGTTAGAACTGAATTCGGAAGCCATCGGCCAATTATGTCAGTGGTCAAAGGCGTATGGCGCGGCATTGCTGACAGGATATATTGAAAAAGAAAAAGAATGTTTGTATTCGTCCTGTATTGTCATCGAAGACGGTCGAATATTGTGCAATTACAGGAGAATCACAAAAGGGTGGAAAGAGTATCGGAAAACAGATGGGCACTACAAAGAGGGGGACAAAACAGAAAAGTTTACCTTTCACAATCATGAGATCATGCTTGCTTTATGCGGGGACATGTGGGATTGCCCGGAGAGATTCAAAACCGAACAGCTATTGATCTGGCCTGTATATGTTAATTTTACCGTGGACGAATGGAATCATCGGGAAATAGACGCATATGCAAAACAGGCCTCATCAGCAGCAAAGCACGTGCTGATGATCAACCCGATTGACGATAAGCGGAAAAATCATGGCGGCGCCTTTTATTTTCGCGGAGGAAAAATAATCGACAGGCTCCCGTTTGACCGGGAAGGGATTCTGATAGTAGATATAGAGGATGCTGTATAGAGACGGCGGTGGATGGATCGCCGCGCTGCACGAACGCTTTCTGGAAGGTCAGCACGGGTTTATGCCGCAATAAAAAGGCCGGGCAAACCGCTATGGTTTGCCCGGCCTTTCACTTTTTATGAAATGCGGCTTTGGGGCGCTGTCATTTGCCGCCTGCGCGCCGGAAAAGGACATGTCAGCGCGCCGGCCTGAGCGCGCCATTTTCACAGCGGTTGCCCCAGGAGTCGATCAGCCTGCCGTCCTGATAAACGCAGATGATTTCGCAGTGGTTCGAGCATTTGCTGCACTCGATGCCACGGGTGACGAACTCCATGTCGGCGATGTCAAAGGAAAAGGGCGCTTCCTTTTTGGACTTGCGGGCCAGAATGGCGACGCCCAGCGCGCCGGTGAGGTGGCTGTTGGGGTCGACGATGACCGGGTGGCCGGTCGCCTGCTCAAAGGCCTTCTTGACGCCGGCGTTTTTGCTGACGCCGCCCTGAAAAACAATGGGCGGCGCTATTTTTTTGCCCTTGCCCACATTATTTAGGTAGTTGGTGACGACGGCCTTGCACAGTCCCGCGATGATGTCCTCTTTTTTGTGGCCTATCTGGGCTTTGTGTACCAGATCCGATTCGGCAAACACGGTGCAGCGCGCCGCGATGGGGGTGGGGTGCTCGCTCGTCAGGGCGATTTCGCCGAACTCTTCGACTTGTACGCCCAGGCGGCGCGCCTGGCTGGACAAAAAGGAGCCGGTGCCGGCGGCGCACAGGGTGTTCATAGCGTAGTCGACGACAACGCCGTTTTCAATCAGGATGATTTTGGAGTCCTGCCCGCCGATTTCAAAAATGGTGCGCACATCCGGGTAGAGCGAAGTCGTACCGATGGCGTGGGCAGTGATTTCGTTTTTGACGACCTGCGCGCCCGTCATGGCGCCGATCAGCTTGCGCGCGCTGCCGGTGGTGCCGACGGCGGCAATCTGCACGTCTTTGTGTTCCAGCTGGGCCGCAAGCGCCTTCAAAAGGCGGCGGACCGCCCCCATGGGGTCGCCCTCTGTCCACAGGTATTCCGACGCCAGAATGGCGTTTTGCCCGTCGATGACCACCCCTTTGGTGGAAATGGAACCGATGTCGATTCCAAGGTATGCTTTCATTTCCTGCCTTCCTTTCGCATTACGATCATGTCATAAAAAGCCTCGAGCCGGGTCTGGATGCCCGTTTCGCTGGTCTGCGAGTCAAAGCTGAAATACAAAATGGGGATTTTGAAATCGCTGCTGATGTTTTGCAGAACCGGCATGGCGTCGATTTCCGGCGTGCAGCCGAACGATTTGACGTGAATGATGCCGTCATAGTGCTTTTTGGCGAACTCCAGCGCCTTGTCGATGGAAAACATGGCGGTGGCGCCCATGTCGTACTTGGCGTAATCTTTAATATGTGTAATGACCTTTTTGGCCGGGTTGTGCAGAATGGTGTTGCTGATGTTGATCCAGCGGTCGACGGCAATGCCCATGCGCGCCAGGGATTTTTCCATAAAATGGTTGCTGTACGGCTCCATAATGGTGTAATACTCCCCGATGATGCCGACGCGCAGCGGGTTTTTCGGGCGGTTGACGGGCAGGCCCCTGAGCCGGCGCATGTACAGCTTGGCCATGGCGTTGAGTTCTTTGTGGCTTTCGACCGCCTTCAGCGACGAAAGGAAGTCGGCGTGCAGGCGGTCAAACGACCCCTCTTCGCATTCAAAGCCGACGTTGCTGCGCATGTAGTCTTCGAAAGCGTCGATATGCTCGACCATTTTGAGCACCAGCGTCAGAACAGCGGCCACCCGCTTGATGGACATGTCGGGGTTGATGCTGTGAAACTCGGAATAAAAGCTGGCGGGGTTTGAATAGCTGGCGCGGGCCATGTTGACAAACTTGACGTCGTAGCCCAAATCGTGCAGAATCTGCTCGTGCAGCTCGCCGTAGTAGCCCAGGCGGCAGACGCCGCCGACCTGCACCAGTGTATTGGCCCCGGCCTCGATGGTTTCGATAAAATTGCCCAGATTGTATTTGAAGGGCGCGCAGACGGTGTCGGGGCTGTAGCGGCTGCCGATTTCGAGCGTGCGCCGCGTGATGGGGGGCGGGGTGATATAGTCGACCCCAAGCCCGCGGGTGAAGAGGTATTCGATGGGGACGCAGTAGCTGCCCAGGTGCGGGAAGCTGACCTTGATATCAGGCAAGGGTGATGTCCTCCTCCCGTTTGAAGTGGATGATGTCAACAAAGCTTTCAAGGCGGGTTTCCAGCCCGGCGGTGCCCTCCTGCCCGTCGATGAGAAGGTTGAGAACGGGCAGGCCGCGCACGCGGCGCAGGACAATTTCGTTGACAAGCGAATCGGGGCCGCAGGGAAAGGTACTCATCAGCACAATGCCGTCGACATAACGGCGGTAAATGTCAATGGCGCCGACCAGCTCGCGGTTGAAGGCCCACGGCAGGGTTGAGCTGATGGTTTCGCAGTGCTCGAGCGCCTCGCGCCGGTCGACGATGTCGGCCAGAATGGGCACGGTCCCCAGCGCGCGCAGGCAGTCGAGCACCGGCCCGCCGACGTAAGGGTCATAGACATTGTAGTGGTGGCCGACGACGAGGATTTTGCAGCGCCTGTCCTGCAGCATATCGCGCTGGTGCAGAAGCTCGGACGTGGCGACCGCTTTGTCGGCCTGCCGCGCCGTCAGATAGGCGTGCAGCGTCTGGGCCTTCTTTTTGCCGGCCGCACGGCCGAGAGACAGAAAGTTTTCTAGCTCGCCGCCGTTTTTGCGCAGGTCGATGTCGAAGTCGAGCAGCTCGACGCCGCGGTCGCGGAAGGTGTTGGCAGCCACGTCATAGACCGCCTGCAGGCGCATACAGACCGAGCCCTGGCGGCCCATGCTGGCGGCGCGGGGCAAAAAGATTTTGTCACACCGGCCGATGAGCCAGTCGACATGGCCGAGAAAGATTTTCATGGACAGACAGGCTTCGTCAATGGCGCAGACGCTGCCGGCGTCCAGAATGGCTTTATTGGTCGGGGGCGAAACGATAAAATCGACGCCCAGTTCTTCAAAAAAGGTCTCCCACAGGGTGTGGTAGCGGTAATACAAAAATGCGCGGGGAATACCGATTTTCAACAAAGTCACCTCGATTGAATGCGCACAGGTGCGCGAATGTATGAAGTGTACCATAAAACGGTTCGTCTTGCAAATGCCGCGCCGCCCTGTTTTTCTTACATTTTTCTGATCCGGAACGATGGGCAGCATGGCGGCGAAAAAAGGAGCCGGCATATTCGGCAGGGCGCGCTTTGCCGTCGGAAAAGCAATTTTGATCAGATTTCGTTTGACTAGCGGGCAGAGTATGTTATATAATGGCCTTTGTGCAAAAAAGGAGGCGAGCCAAAAAATGAAAAAAACCGTCATTTCATTTACGGCGATGATTTTACTCATTGCCTTGCTGTGCTTCACCGCCTGGAACGGCCTGGACTTTGGCTTTTTCAGTATACCGAGCGCCCGCGATACCGAAAACGGCATCCGGCTGGGGCTCGATCTGGTGGGCGGCTCTATCATTACATTCGAGGCCAATGTGGACGACAGTATTTCGGACGAAAGCCTGAGCAGCGGAATGGACACCGTTGAAGCCATGCTGCGCGCCCGCCTGACCGATCTCGGACTGTCGGAAGCCACGATTTACAAGGTGGGCGACCGGCGGATCACCGTCGAAATCCCCGCCATTTCCGACCCGGAAGAGGCGGTGCAGAAGCTGGGCTCGACAGCGCAGCTTGAGTTCCGCGACGCCGACGACAACGTCATTCTGGTCGGCAGCGACGTGGCCGACAGCGAGGCCATGTACGGCCCCATCGATTCGACCGGCATCAGCCAGAACTATGTCCTTTTGACGCTGACCGACGAAGCGGCTTCGACCTTTACCGAGGCGACCAAGGCGGCGGCCAACCGCAGCGACGACGGCAACTACATTAAGATCATGCTGGACGACCAGGTCGTGTCGCAGCCCTATGTCGACAAGGACAAGTTCAAGGCGACCGGCATCACGGGCAAGGAAGTGCTCATCACCGGCGGCTTCCAGGCCGAAGACGCCGGCTGGCTGGCCAATGTCATCGCAGCCGGGCAGCTGCCGTTCTCGCTGTCGCAGGTCGAAATGCGCTCGGTCGGCGCGCAGCTGGGCATGAAGGCGCTGGACACCAGCCTGCAGGCCGGACTCATCGGCATTCTGCTGGTCATCGTTTTCATGATAGCCTACTACCGTCTGCCCGGCCTGGTGGCCTCGCTCGCCCTGGTCTTTTATGTGGCTATTGAAGCCATTGTGCTGGCCGTGTTCCGCGTCAACCTGTCCCTGCCCGGCATCGCCGGCATCATTTTGTCGGTCGGCATGGCGGTCGACGCCAACGTCGTCATTTTCGAGCGCGTCAAAGAAGAGCTGCGCGCCGGCAAAACGGTGCGTTCGTCGATTGATTCGGGCTTTCACCGCGCTTTTACGGCCATCTTTGATTCCAACGTGACCACCATGATAGCGGCCGTCGTCCTGTACGTTCTGGGCAGCGGCACCATTGTCGGCTTTGCCATGACCCTGGGCATCGGCATTGTGATTTCCATGTTCACTGCCCTGACCGTTACGCGCTTTCTGCTCAACAGGCTGGTCGACCTGAAAATCACCAACACTGCGCTCTACGGTGTTGGCAACGGGAGGAAAGCCTGATGCAAAACACAATAAAGCTGAATGTCGTCAAAAACTTCAAGATCTTTGCGCTGGTTGCCGTTTTGTGCGTCCTGCCCGGTCTGGCGGCGCTGGTCGGCGCCCCGTTCGGCCTGGATCTTTTCAACCTTGACGTCGATTTTGTCGGCGGCACCACCATGCATTACGCTTTGCACAAAGAGGTGACGGCCGACGATATTTCGCAGATTTACCAGCTGGTGGAATCGGCTTCGGGCACGCCGGCTTCGTCGGTCGTCACGACGGGCGACGGCACCGAGGTCATCATCAAAACCCTCAGCATTCCGGCCGAAACGCGCGACGCGATTCACGAAAGCCTGGCCGGGCATTTTTCGCTGACCAGCGACGACCGGCTCAACGTCGACAACGTCAGCCCGGCCGTCGGGAAGGATCTGCGCACCTCGGCCTTTAAGGCGGCCGGCGTGGCGTCGCTGCTCATGCTTTTGTATATCACCTTCCGCTTCAACTTTACAAGCGGGGCGGCGGCGGTCATCTGCCTGCTGCACGATGTCTGCGTCATGCTCAGCGCCTGTGTTCTGCTGCGTATTTCCATCAACACCGGCTTTATCGCCGCGGCGCTCATCATCTTCGGCTATTCCATTAACGCCAGTATCATCACCTTTGACCGCATCCGCGAAAACGGGCGGCTGATGCAGCGCGAAGGGCGCGAAAACCTGGTCAATGTCAGCGTTCAGCAAACCATCACGCGAACCATCAACACCACGCTGACCACGCTGTTTACCATCGTCGCCCTGTTTATTTTGGGTGTGCCGTCCATCCGGACCTTTTCGCTGCCCATCATTATCGGCATTGTCAGTGGCGCGTATTCCTCGACCTTCCTGGCCGGGCCCTTGTGGGCGCTTTTGAACAACCGAAAAAAGGCAAAATAATCTGCAAAAAGTATGGCAAAAGGCCGCCGAAGCTTGGCTTCGGCGGTCTTTTTATATGCGGATCAAAATCTGTGACGAAAAATGTTGAATCCTGTCAAACGATTTGGTTTGAAAAATATTGCTAAATATGGAAAAATATGCTAAAATCAGTCTATCAGCTTGAGAGGAGGAGAAGATATTGCCAGCCATCATGCAAAAGACCAGCGTAAAGCTGGATATTGACGGAAAAGAGGTTTGGCTCACCTATGATCTGCTCAGCCGGGATGCAGACGTTGAAGGAGCATGGGCAGAAGGCAAAACGGAATACGGCGTGCGGGTAGAGCTGTCCGAACTTGGATGTGAGCCGGAGATAGCCGAGATAGAAGGAATTGTCTGTGAAGAAGGCGAAATTTTGGCTTTTATCAGCACCCTGGCGGCAGGCCGGGTCACGCCGCTCAATCTGCCTGATGTTGTCGACGATTTTCTTGCACAAGTGTGAGCCTTCTGTTATAATATGGGCAAAATCCCAACGCTGAAAAGGGGGAGCGGACTGTGAAATGCCCGTATTGCGGTTACCCTGAAAGCAAGGTAGTCGATTCAAGGCCGACGGATGAAGGGCTCTCGGTGCGCCGCCGCCGGGAATGCCTGGAGTGCGGCAAACGCTTTACCACCTATGAAACGGTGGAAAGTCTGCCGCTCGTCGTCATCAAAAAGGACGGATCGCGCCAGACCTTTGACCGGAATAAGGTGCTGGGCGGGCTGGTCAAGGCCTGCGAAAAGCGGGCGGTTCCGCTCGCGGTGCTCGAGGGCGCGGCTGCGGATATCGAGCAGCATCTTCTCAATTCACTCAGCCGCGAGGTGCGTTCCGAGTATATCGGCGAGCTGGTCATGGAGCAGCTGAAGGAGATTGACGAGGTGGCGTACGTCCGCTTTGCCTCGGTGTACCGCGAGTTCCGTGACGTCAACAGTTTTATGGAAGAGCTGCACAAACTGCTGGAAACAAAGAAGTAAACAGGCAAAGAAAAACCGGCCGCGGCCGGTTTTTCTGCGTTATAAGATGCTCCGCACCGACGGGCGGTCAAAGGTGCGGACCATCTGCAAAAGGGCCGTCAGCTGTTCGAGCTCGGCCAGGTATTCGTCCCAGGTTTCATAGCTTAAAAAGGCCATGGCACGCTGAAAGGCGCTGGTCACCTGATCAATCTGATCGTGACCGATAAAGGTGCACAGATAGGTGTGCCGGCCGGCCCAGATATCATAGGCCGCCTGTAAAGACCGGCCGTCGTCGGCGCCCGTTTCGGCGAGGCTGCGCAGCGAGCTTTCCACCTGCGCGGTGATTTCATCGCACAGCGCTTCAATATAGTGCAGATTGATAAGGCCGCCGACGACAATGAGGAGAATGCAGCCGACGGCCACGGCGATTCGGCCCATGCTCATGCCTCCTTTCGGGCGTAAATGGTGTTCCCGTTTTTGTCGGCGCACAAAAAGAATACGTCGGAGAACTGCCGCGCGCCGTTGGCGGCGAGCACGCTGTCCAGCCATTTGCGGCTTTTGCCGATGGCGCTCAGGTTTTCGGGCAGAAAGCGGCCGTCGGAAACGATCAGGTGAAACGGCTCCTGCGGCGTGGGGGACAGCGACAGCATTTTGACGGTCGCCGTCTGGGCCGGGGTTTCGAGCAGTACGCTGAGCTGGCCGTTGGTCTCGATTTGCGCCATGCGCACGTCGCGTAGGTCAAAAACATCCTTGAGCCGCAGGTCCTCGAGCACGTCATCCAGGCTCAGGCGGAGCTGGCGCAGCGCTTTCTGGTTGAGCTTTCCGTGCTCGATGATGATGACCGGCTTGCCGGAAAGCAGGCGGCGCAGAGTGAGGCTGCGAAGCGAAATGGCAGAGATAATAACTTCGGCGCCGATTAAGGTAAGGATGGGCACGACGCCGTGCGCCAGTGGGATGTCGATGTCCTGCATGGGGACGGAGGCGACGGCCGACACCAGAATGGTGATGACCAGCTCAGCGGGCTGCATTTCACCGACCTGCCGCTTGCCCATCAGGCGGATGGCAATGATGATGAAAATGTATAGAATCAACGTGCGCAAAAAGGGAACAAGCAAAAAAAAGCTCCTCCTCCCGAAAAATCGTCATTTTGGATAGTTTTGCGTTTTTCGCGCCGGAATATGCGTTTCGGCGCTTTTCTTTTGAAAACGGCCGTGGTATAATGCGAAAGGTGTATTGTGAAAGCGCGCCGGAAGCGCAGCGGGGTAAAGACGGCCCCTGCAACAGCAGAAAAACGGGAGGAATACTATGTCATACGACAAAGCTGATTACACGCGCAAATGCATGACGGCGGAAGAGGCCGTCCTTCGCGTCAAAAGCGGCGATCGCGTCATCACAAGCCAGGCGGCCGGCGTGCCCACCGCGCTGGTGAATGCACTGTGCGAGCGAAAGGATCTGCGCGACGTCGAGGTTTTCCACGTCCTGACCCTGGAAAACGCGCCGTACTGCGCGCCCGAAGCGGTGGGAAGCTTCCGCTTTAACACCATTTTTGCCAGCGCCACGACGCGCGCCGCTGTGCAGGAAGGGCGCGCCGATTTCACCGCTTCATTCTTTTACAAACTGCCCGACCTGGTGCGTGAGCGCCCCTTTGACGTCGCCCTTGTGCAGGTTTCGCCGCCGGACAGGCACGGCTATTGCAGTCTGGGCGTCGCCGTTGACTATGCACTGGCGGCTGTACATACGGCAGGGACGGTCATTGCGCAGATCAACGACCAGATGCCGCGCACGCTGGGCGACTGTTTTATTCATGTGAGCGAAATCGACTGCATTGTCGAGCACAGCGCCCCGCTGCCCGAGCTGCCGCCCGCCAGAATCGGGCCGGTGGAAGAGGCGATAGGCCGCCACTGCGCGTCGCTCATTCGGGACGGCGACACGCTGCAGCTTGGCATCGGCGCTATTCCCGACGCGGTTCTGCTCTTTTTAAAGGATAAAAAGGACCTTGGCATTCATTCCGAAATGATTTCGGACGGCGTGGTCGAGCTGATAGAAAAGGGAGTCGTAACCTGCCGCAAAAAGTCGCTCGACCCGGGCAAATGCGTCGTCGCCTTTTTGATAGGCAGCCGCCGGCTGTATGATTTTGTCGACGACAACCCCTTTATCGAAATGCGCCCTGTCGACTATGTCAACGACCCCAACGTCATTGCCCGGCTGGACAATATGGTGTCCATCAACTCCTGCCTACAGGTGGATCTGCTGGGACAGGTCTGCTCGGAAGCGGTGGGGACCAAACAGTTCAGCGGCGTCGGCGGCCAGGTCGACTTTATCCGCGGCGCGGCCATGAGCCGGGGCGGGCGGGCCATTATCGCCATGCCGTCAACGGCGGCAAAGGGCACGCTGTCGCGCATTGTCGTGCAGCACGGCGCGGGCGCCGTCATCACCACCAGCCGCAATGACGTGGACACCGTCGTCACTGAATACGGCATCGCGCAGCTGCGCGGCAAAACGCTGCGCGAGCGCGCGCAAAGCCTGATAGCCATTGCCCACCCCGATTTCAGGGAAGAGCTAAAGGCCCAGTGCCGCGCGCAGTTCGGTGAGCTGCTTTGACCGGAAAACCGGCAGTCAAGTAGAAAGGAAGCTATGCATTATGCATAAAAATAATACGCTTAAACTGACGCAGATGGCCCTGCTCATCGCCATCCAGCTGATTCTTTCGTTCACGCCGCTCGGGTTTATCATTCTGCCCGGGTTGGTGTCCATTACCATTATGCACATTCCTGTCATTGTCGGCGGCATCGTCATGGGGCCGTTATACGGCGGGATTCTGGGCCTAGTCTTCGGGCTGCTCAGCATGTACAAAGCGACGACGGCCGCGACCAGTGTCGTCGACCAGGCCTTCTCGCCGTTTTTGAGCGGCGCGCCTGTGCAGTCGGTCATCATGTGCATTGTGCCGCGCATTCTGCTCGGCGTGCTGGCCGCGCTCATCTTCCACGCGCTGTCCAAGCATTTGAAAAGCCAGGGCGTTTCCATTGCCGTCAGCGCGGGGCTTGCCACCGTTTCGCACACCGTGCTGGTGCTCGGCTGCCTGTGGGCCCTGTTTGACGGGCTGGCGCTCAAGGATGTGTTCCTGACCATCGTCACCTTAAACGGCCTGCTTGAAATCGCCGTGGCGGTCCTGGTCGCCGTCGCCGTGTGCCGCCCGCTGCTGCGGCTGGCCAACCGGCAGCAGTAAAGTTTTTGACGGAAAAGCGCTCCCGCAAGGGAGCGCTTTTGTTGACGGAGCCCCTTGTTAAATGAACGGTTTTGCGGTAAAATAAAACAATATGGGAAGTTTGCGCTCTGGCGTATGGCGGTTTCGTATGCAGAGCAAAAAGGGGATGGACGATATTCGCATACAGGTTATGGAGATAGGGTTTGACAACGTCACCCTAGACGAGGCGGTGGACATCGCCATGCAGCACATCGAAAGCGGGGAAAAATGCCGCGTGGTGACGCCCAACGCCGAAATCGCCCAGCTGTGCAAAGACGACAGCTCGCTGTGCGACATCGTCAATCGCTCGCAGCTCGTTTTGCCTGACGGCATCGGCGTCGTCTACGCTTCGCGCATTTTGGGGCGCCCGCTCAAGGGACGCGTGCCGGGCGTCGAGTTCGGCGAAGCGCTGCTCGCACGGCTGCAAAACACCGGCAAAAGCGTATTCTTTTTTGGCGCCAAGCCGGGCGTCGCGCAGAAGGCGGCGGAAAACATGCAGAAAAAATACCCCGGGCTGCTCATTGCCGGCACGCTCAACGGTTATTATACCGACGAGCTGAAGGTCGTCAAAACCATCAACGCCGCGCAGCCTGACGTGCTGTTTGTCTGCCTGGGCGCGCCCAAGCAGGAGCAGTTCATGGCGCTGCGCGGGGAAGTGCTGGACGCCACGGTAATGGCCGGGCTGGGCGGCACGCTCGACGCCTTCGCGGGCGAGGTCAGGCGCGCGCCCGATATTTTTATCAAGCTCAACCTGGAGTGGTTTTACCGGCTGCTGTGCCAGCCCAAGCGTATCGGCCGCATGATGAAGCTGCCGGCCTATCTGTTTTCCGCCATGCGGGCAAAAGGGAGGGGAAAGAGTGCTTAAAGTTTTCCTGCTGACGCACACCCCCATGCCCGAAAAGGTGGTGTCGGCCGCAGCTAAAATGTGCTACAGCGCCGCAGGCGGTGAAGAGCTGCTCGACGGAATGACCGACGAGGCGGCCGGGCGTTTTTTGCAGATGCTGACCGAAATCGGGCATGAAAGCCCCATCGAGCACGCCAGTTTTACCTTTGCCATCGAAGGGGCGTCGCGCTCGCTGTTGGCGCAGATTACCCGGCACCGCATCGCGTCTTTCAGCGTGCAGTCGCAGCGCTATGTGCGCAAGGATTCGTTTGAATATGTGACGCCGCCGGAAATCGCGCGGAACCCCGAAGCAAAGGAGCTGTTTGAAGACACGATGGCGCTGCTGCAGCAGCGCTATGACCGCCTGTCCGAACTGCTGGCCGCGCAGCGCCGCGCCGGGTTTGAAGCGCAGGGGCTGGACGAAAAGCAGGCCGCCAAAAAAGCGGAAAAGGCCGCCATTGAAGACGCGCGCTATGTTCTGCCCAACGCCTGCGAAACGCGGATGATCGTCACCATGAACGCCCGCTCGCTGCTCAATTTCTTCCGCCTGCGCTGCTGCAACCGCGCCCAGTGGGAAATTCGCGAGTTGGCCTGGCAGATGCTGGCGCTGTGCCGCGGGGCTGCGCCCACCCTGTTCGCAAAGGCCGGGCCCGCCTGCCTGCACGGCCCGTGCAGCGAAGGCGCCATGTCCTGCGGCAAAATGGACGAGGTCCGACAGCGGGGTGCCGCGTGTGGCCGGTAAGCTGTTTGTGATAGAAGGGACCGACGGCAGCGGAAAGTCAACGCAGTTCCGGCTGCTGTGCAGCGCGCTGAAAGAGCGCGGCATCGCGCACCGCGAAATCGTTTTCCCGCGCTATGGCGAAGAATCGTCCGCCCTGCTGCGCATGTATCTGGAAGGGCGCTTTGGCAGCCGCCCGGACGATGTGGGGCCGTACGCCGCGTCGACCTTTTTTGCCGTCGACCGCTATGCGTCCTATAAAACCGACTGGATGGACGATTACCGGGCCGGCGTGCCCATTTTGTGCGACCGCTACACCACGTCCAACGCCATTCATCAGGCGGCCAAGCTGGCCGGCCAAGAACGCGAAGAATACCTGCGCTGGATTTTTGATTTTGAATACAGGCTGCTCGGCCTGCCCGAGCCGACCGAGGTCTTCTTTTTGGACATGCCGGCCGAAATCGCCTTTGAGCTGCTGCGTAGGCGGCAGGGCGAAGCGGGGGACATTCATGAAAGGGATCACCAGTACCTGATTCGCTGCCGCCAAAACGCTTTGGACATATGCCGCGGCAGCGGCTGGACGGCGGTGCCCTGCGCGCAGAACGGGCGGCCGCTGGAGCCCGCGGCGATCAGCCGGGTGATTGTGGAAAAAGTGATGCAGTCGCTGGCGCAGATAACAGAAAAATAAGGAATACACACCGGGATGTGAAACATTTTATGCTGAATTTCAAAGCAATCAGCATGACCGATCAGGAAAAAATCGCGCCCTGCCTGGCGGCAAACACCGCCCGCGTCAACGAGCGGAGCTTTGCCAGCATGTATATCTGGGGCCGGCATTACGGCTTTGAGGTCTGTGTGCAGGACGGCGTTTTATACACCCACTGCCTTCCGTCGGAAGGGCACCGCATCTTTCTTTCGCCCGTCGGGCCGGGGGATACGGCAGGGGCTTTTGAAAAGATTCACGAGGACAGTCTGCGCCTGGGGCAGCCCTACCGCGTCTATTGCCTGACGGCGGACGAGGCCGGGACGCTGGAGCGCCGCTACCCCGGCCGGTATGACATCCGCAGCGACCGGGATAACTTCGATTACGTCTACCGGCGCGAGGATTTGGCCGAATTGCAGGGGAAAAAGTACCACGGAAAGCGGAACCATATCAAAAAATTCCTCAACGCTTACGACGGCCGCTGGAAGTACCGTCCCGTCGAGCCGGCGCAGGATTTTGAGACGCTGCTGGATTTTCAGAAAAAATGGCAGCAGAGCAAGGACGAAAGCCGGCAGGCCGACTATCAGCATGAGTTGTACGCCATCGAGCAGGCGCTCAGGCATTACGACGCGCTCGGCATTCGGGGCGGCGTGCTCGAAGTGGAGGGCGCTGTCGCCGCCTTTACGCTGGGCGTGCCCTTGACGCATGATACCATGGACGTGCTCATTGAAAAGGCCGACGCCGGCATCGAGGGGGCCTACCCCATGATCAACCGCGAGTTCGTGCGCTGTGAATGCGGCGGCTTCAGCTATATTGACCGGGAAGAGGACATGGGAATCGAGGGGCTGCGCCGCGCCAAGCTTTCCTATTACCCCGCCATGTTCACCGAAAAGTTCATCGCTTCGCCCAAAGAGCAGGGGAGACCGCTGTGATCCGCGCCGCGCGGCCGGGCGACGAAGGGGCGCTGACGGCGGTTTATAACGCCTGCTTCCCTGGGGAAGAGGGGTTTTGCCGCTGGTTTTTTGCCCGTGTTTTCCGCACGGAAAACACGCTGGTATGGGAAGAGCAGGGCAGCCTGACGGCCGGCGTACAGCTGCTCCCCGTCACGTTGGCGCTGGGGGAAAAAAAGATACAGGCCACCTATATTTATGCGGCGGGGACGCTTCCGCCTTTTCGTGGAAAAGGACAGATGGCCGCCCTGCTCCGGCAGAGCTTTGCGGTTTCGGCCGCGCGCGGGGACGATTTGTCGGTCCTCATCGCGCAGGAGCCGTCGCTGCTGGGGTATTATGCCCGGTTTGGATACCGTCCGGTTTTTGCGCGCCGGCGGCGCACGGGGCAGGCACAGCCGCTGCCGCGGGAATACGGTATGCGTCCGATGACGCTGTGCGACATTCCGGCGGCACAGTCGCTGTATGCTGCGGCGCAGAGCGGGCTGCACGCGCAAAGAGACGAGGATACATGGCGGCTGATCGCCGGGCAATACGGCGAAAACGCCGTTGTGCTGGAAGATGCCGCAGGCGGGCCCGTTGCCTTTGCCCTGCTGGAAGGCGGCGACGACCGGTTGTGCGCGACCGAGGCGCTGGGGCCGGGGGCGGAACTCCTGATGGCGGCGCAGGCGGCCGAACGCGGTCTGCGTCTGGCCGAATGGTTTGAACCGGCATCCGGCGCCGGGGAAGAGAACGGCTGCGCCCGCCCGCTGAGCGCGGCAGGCGCGGCGCTTTTGGACGCGATGCCGGAACCGGGGTATTTGAATGTTTTGTTTAATTGATGGGAGAGGGAAGAAGTTATCTTGAAAAAGGAACGTATCTCTCTGATAGCGGGCTTTATGCCGCCGGTCTGTATGGCCGTTTTGATGGGTTTTGAGTATCTGGTGGAGAGCGGCCGGATAACAGGCGGCCTGTGGCCTGCGGCACTGGCCGAGATTGTGGCTTTCATGCTGCCCTTTCTTTTGCTTGCACTGCTGCGCAGATTGGGCGGAGAGGAAAAATTGCCGTTTCGTTTTAAAAGCCCTGCGCCGTCGTCGCTTGCGTTTGCGCTGTTTTTGTCGGCGGCCATTCCCATCGGCGTGTTTCTGGTCAACTGCCTGCTCGGCTTTGCGATGGGGCAGGGAGTGGGAGCGCAGCAGGGGCGGCTCGCTTTGCAGAGCTACACGACGGCAGAAGGGGCTTTGCCGTCGCTGCTCGTTGTCATCGTGCTGCCCGCCGTGGTGGAAGAGCTGTTTTTCCGTTCGGCCCTGCTGGGCTGTATGGACAGCGCAGGCACATGCACAGCGGTTCTGTTTTCGGCGTGCAGCTTTGCTTTGGTACACGGCAGTGCGTCCAACTTTGTCGGCCCGCTGCTGGCCGGCATGGCATTTGGCTACTTGTGCTATGCGCTCGGTTCGGTCTGGCCCGCCGTATGCGGGCATCTGATCAGCAACCTGTATACATGGGGGTTTGCCTACTTTTCCAACGTGTACGAGGCTTTTGGCCTGTGGGGATATGTCATTCTTGTCAACATTGTCTGCTTCTGCGTATTGCTGTATCTGGCCATGCGCAGCCTGGAAAAGCTGATTGAACGCGGGAAGATTCCGCGTTTTAAAAAGGGCGGGCTGGAAAAGCTGATTTTTTCTTTTCTGTCACCCGGCTTTTTACTGCTCGTCCTGCTCTTTGTCCTCAAGTCTTTTTACCTGTAACGGAGGTTGATTATGGAACCAGTCAAACGCACGGGGAGCCCGTCGCACCAGGCGCAGCCTTCATCCCAGCAGGGGCAGCGCCGGCCGCCGCAGAAAAAGAAGAAGCGCTCGGCCGCCAGCGTTCTGGGCAGCACGCTCAGCTACATCATGCTGGTGCTGGGCGTGTCGCTCATTCTAGCAACCATCGCCATTCTGGTCGCAAACGACATGTTTGCGCTGGTTAAAGACGAGCAGACCGTCATGCTGGAGTTTGACGAGGATTTGTCGGTCGGCGAAATGGGAAAGCTGCTCAAGGAAAACGGCCTGATCCGCTACCGGATCATGTTTACCCTGTTCGCCAAGCTCAAGCATGTGGAAACCTTTTCAAAGGGGACCTTCCAGCTCAGCTCGACGATGGATTACGGCCAGATGATCAATATGCTACAGCGGGCGTCGACCTATCAGGACACGGTGACGGTCACCATTCCGGAGGGGTATTCCATTGCGCAGATCGCCGAACTGATGGAGAAGGCGCGCATCTGCGGCAGCGACGATTTCATCGAAACGGCCAACACCTATGCCTTTTCACACGAGATACTCAAGGATGTGCCCATGGTGGAAAACCGGCTGGAGGGCTATCTCTTCCCCGACACCTATGAGTTTTACGTCAACGACAGGCCGGTCAACGTCATCAATAAAATGCTCAATAACTTTGTCAGCAAGTACACCGACGAGATGCTCAAGCTGACCGAAGAGAACGGCATGACCGTTGCCGAGGTCGTCAACATCGCGTCGCTCATCGAGCGTGAATGCAAGGTGGCCGACGAGCAGACGCGAATTTCCGGCGTCATCCACAACCGCCTGAACAACAGCGACCGCTTCCCGTACCTGGATATCGACGCATCCCTGCTGTATGCCATCGGGCACAAAGAGCAGTTGACGGCCGAGGATTTGCAGATAGACACCCCCTACAACACCCGCCTGTATAAGGGGCTGCCGCCGACGGCCATCTGCAACCCGGGCATCGGGGCTATTTTGGCCGCCATACAGCCCGAAAAGCACGATTACTATTACTATGTCGCCAACCCCGAGACCGGTGCGCATGTGTTCAGCCGCACGCTGGACGAGCACAACGCCGCCGTGGCGGACATGCGCGCCTTACAGCAGTGAGCGCGCGCAGAACGCCCGAGCTTCTGGCCCCGGCCGGCGACATGGAAAAGCTGCGCTTTGCCGTCGCCTATGGGGCCGACGCCGTGTATCTGTCCGGACGGCGTTTTGGAATGCGGGCGGCCGCCGGCAACTTTGACGAGCGCGAGCTGGCCCAGGCGGTGGAATACTGCCATGCGCGGGGCGTTCGGGTGTTTGTCACCGTCAACGTCATGCCGCGGCCGGGCGATTTGCCCGCTTTGCCGGGGCACATTGAAAGCATTGACCGCGCCGGGGCGGACGCCGTCATCGTGGCGGATCCGGGCGTTTTGGAGCTGGTGCGCAATCGCGCGCCGCGTCTGCGCATTCACGTCAGTACACAGGCCAACGTCGTCAATCAGGCGGCGGCCTGTGCGTGGCACCGCATGGGGGCCAGCCGCATTGTGCTGGCGCGCGAGCTGTCGCTGGAGGAAATTGCGCTCATCCGGCAAAACACGCCGCCCGAGCTGGAGCTGGAGGTTTTCGCGCACGGCTCGATGTGCATGGCCTATTCCGGGCGGTGCGTGCTGTCCAATTACCTGGCGGGCCGGGACGCTAACCGCGGCGCGTGCGCGCAGCCCTGCCGCTGGAATTATCGGGTGGTCGAAGAAAAACGGCCGGGCGAATACTTCCCCGTCGTCGAGGATGAGACGGGCACGACGGTGTTCAGCGCGCAGGATTTATGCACCATCGAGCATCTGCGCGAGCTGATGGATGCCGGCGTCGACAGCCTCAAGCTGGAAGGCCGGGCCAAAACCTTTTACTATACGGCGGTGGTGACCAACGCTTACCGCCGCGCGCTGGACGCCGCTGCGCGCGGGCAGGCCCCGCCGCCGGACGCCGTGCGTGAGCTCGGCAAGGTCAGCCACCGCGAATATTCGACCGGCTTTTACTTCGGCCCGGCGCGGCAGCAGTACACGGACGATTACATCCGCGAATGGGACGTCTGCGCCGCCGTGCTTTCGTGCGAGCCGGACGGGCGGGCGCTGCTGCGCCAGAAAAACAAGTGCACGGCGGGCGACGAGCTGGAGCTTCTGGCGCCCGGGCGCGACGCCGTTCCCTTTCGGTTGGGCGCTTTGCAGAGCGAAACCGGGGAAGCCATTCCCGCCGCGCCCCACCCCATGATGCTGTTTAAAACGGCGCTGCCTATGTATGCGCCGCCTTTGTCGATATTGAGAAAGAAAACTAAATGAAGGATTGATGGATAGATGGAAAAATTGGGACTGAACGAGCTGCGCGAAAAATTCCTCAGCTTTTTTGAAAGCAAAGGCCATTACCGCCTGAAAAGCTACCCGCTCATTCCGCAGAACGACCATTCGCTGCTGCTTATCAACGCCGGCATGGCGCCGCTGAAGCCCTTTTTCACCGGCGAGCAGACGCCGCCCGCGCCGCGCGCCACCTCGTGCCAGAAATGCATCCGCACGCCGGACATCGAAAGCGTCGGCAAGGACGACCGCCACGGCACCTATTTCGAGATGCTGGGCAACTTTTCCTTTGGCGATTATTTTAAAAAGGATGCCTGCCGCTGGGCGTGGGAGTTCATCACGCAGGAACTGAAAATGCCGGTCGACCGCCTGTACCCCTCGGTCTTTGAAGAGGATGACGAGGCATATGACATCTGGACGCGCGAAGTCGGCGTCGACCCGTCACACGTCGTTCGCCTGGGGCGGAAGGACAATTTCTGGGAAATCGGCTCGGGCCCCTGCGGCCCCTGCTCGGAAATCTACTTTGACCGCGGCGAAGAGTTTGGCTGCGGCAGCCCGAACTGCGCCCCCGGCTGCGAATGCGACCGTTATGTCGAGTTCTGGAACCTGGTGTTCACCCAGTTCAGCTCGGACGGCAAGGGCAATTACACCCCGCTGGAAAAGAAAAACATCGACACCGGCCTGGGGCTGGAGCGTCTGGCCTGCATCGTGCAGAACACCCAGTCGATTTTTGACATCGACACCATCAAAAAAATCCGCGATCACGTGTCGCAGCTGACCGGCGTCGCCTATGGCAGCGACCCGAAAAGCGACGTATCCATCCGCATCATCACCGACCATGCCCGCTCGGTCACCATGCTGGTGTGCGACGGCGTTATGCCTTCGAACGCCGGGCGCGGCTACGTCCTGCGCCGGCTGCTGCGCCGCGCCGCGCGCCACGGCCGCCTGCTGGGGCTTGACCGGCCGTTTTTGCACGAGCTCTGCGAGACGGTCATTCAGGAAAACGAGGGGGCATACCCCGAGCTACGCGAAAAAGAAGCCTTTATCAAAACGGTGATCCGCACCGAAGAAGAGCGGTTTAACGCCACCATTGAAAGCGGCCTGCTCAAGCTGGGCGATATGATAGCGGCGCTTCACGCCGCGCGGAAAAAAGAGCTTTCGGGCGACGATGCGTTCCGGCTGTACGACACCGACGGCTTCCCCATCGACCTGACCATGGAAATACTGGCCGAGCAGGGGCTGACGGTGGCCCGGGCGGCCTTTGACAAGCTGATGGGCGAGCAGCGCGTTCGCGCCAAAAAAGCGCGTGGCAACACCGCGGGGCTCGGCTGGGAAGGCGAGGAGATTTCGCTTTCGATGATTCCATCCACTGTCTTTACCGGGTACAACGCGACGGAGGGCAAGGGCGTTATCGTTGCCATGATCAGCGACGGCGAGATGATTTCGGCGGCGCCGGCGGGCAGGGAGGTCACTGTGTTCACCACGGCCACGCCCTTTTACGCGGAGAGCGGCGGGCAGATAGGCGATATCGGGACGCTGTGTACGGCGGGCGGCGAGGCCGAGGTGCTGGGAACAAGAAAAACGCCCGACGGAAAGTTCATTCACCGCGCCCGGGTGACAAGCGGCGCGATTCAGCTGGGCGAAGAGGCGGAGCTGAAGGTGGACGCCGCCCGGCGCAGCGCCGTCATGCGCGCGCATTCGGCCACCCACCTGCTGCAAAAGGCCCTGCGCACCGTGCTGGGCGAGCATGTCGAGCAGGCCGGTTCGCTGGTCGAGCCGGACAAGCTGCGCTTTGACTTCACGCATTTTGCCGCCGTCACGCCGGATGAGCTGATGGCAGTCGAAAGCCTGGTCAACGATATGATTCTGGCCGACCTGCCGGTTCATGTGCAGGAAATGCCTATTGACGAGGCCAAAAAGCTGGGCGCAATGGCGCTGTTCGGCGAAAAGTACGGCAGCAAGGTCCGCGTCGTCTCGATGGGCGATTTTTCCCTCGAGCTGTGCGGCGGCACGCATGTCCCCAACACCGCCAAAATCGGCGGCTTCAAAATCGTGTCCGAGGTGTCGGTGGCGTCCGGCGTGCGGCGTATCGAGGCCTTCTGCGGCAAAGGACTGCTCAGCCTGATTTACGAAATGGACAGCGCTTTGAACGGGGCTGCCCAGTCGATGAAGACGACGCCGGCCGACCTGGTGCGCAAGGCGCTGCAAATGACCAACGATTTGCGCGAGCTGACCCATAAAAATGAGGAGCTGAGCGCCAAACTGGCCAAGTTCCGCGCGATAGAGCTGCTCAACTTTGCCAAAGCGGCGGGCAGCGTCAACGTGTTGGCCGTCAAGGTGGACGAGAGCAGCGCCGAAGCGCTGCGAAGCCTGAGCGATTCGCTGCGTGACCGCGCGCCCAATATGGTCGCCGTCCTCGCCATGGTGACGCCCGAGGGCAAGGTCAACTTTGCCGCGGCCTGCGGCGCCGAAGCGGTCAAGAAGGGCGCGCACGCCGGCAACATCGTCCGTGAGCTGGCAAAACAGTGCGGCGGCGGCGGCGGCGGCCGGCCCGACAGCGCGACAGCCGGCGGCAAGGACGCTTCCAAGCTGGAGGCGGCGCTGGAATCGGTCAACAATATTGTCGAAAATATGCTGAAATGAGGCGAAAAAATGGACTGCGTTTTCTGTAAAATCGTCGCGGGGGAAATCCCGTCAAAAAAATTGTATGAGGACGAGCGGGTTTATGCGTTTTACGACATTGCGCCGGCTGCGCCTGTACACTTTCTGGTCATTCCCAAAGCGCATGAACTGACCTGCGCCGCGGATATCAGCGCGGAAAACAGCGATATTGTCGCCCATATTTTTACCGTCATCGCCCGGCTGACGCGGGAGCTGGGCATTGAAAAGGGCTTCCGCGTTGTCACAAACTGCGGCGAGCAGGCCGGGCAGACGGTGCATCACCTGCATTTTCATGTGCTTTCCGGCGGCCAGCTGGGCGACATGGCCTGAAGATGACCTTCTGGGAGCGGCAGAGCAGAACAGGGCAGCCACGCCGGCTGCTTTGTTTCTCTGCCGCTTTTTGCCTGCCGTGTCTGATTTTTGCGCTGGCCTACAGCCGCGGCTGGCCGCTGCCCCTGTGTTGGTCGGTTGGCGCGGCCTTTTGCGTTGCATTGCCGCTGTGGATTTGTAAGCGCCGCCACGCGGCGGCATGGCTTTTGGGGCTGGGGGCCGGCGCTTTGTGGCCGGCCGTATTCTGGCTGCTGGCTCTGCGCCCTGTTGAGAGCTGGGCCGGCAAAGGGGCGGAGCTGACCGTCGAGGTGACCGAGCGGGCGGTCGGCTACGCGACCTATGGAACGGTTGAGGGGCGGCTGCTCGCGCTCAACGGAAAACCGGCGCGCGGGCGCATTTTGGTGTATCTGCTCGATGGCTCGCCCGAGCTGGAGCCTGGGGAGCAGATCGCTTTTACCGGCGCTGTGCGATCTTCCGAACGCCGATCCGACGGTCTGATGTGGGAGGCCCGGCAGGATGGGAGCCTTCGCCGGAGCATTGGGGCGCCGATTTCGTGGCGGGCGCGGCTGGCCCGGTGGTCGGATGCACTGGGCCGGCGCATAGACACGCTGCTGGACGGCGACGCGGGGGCGCTTTTTAAAGCGCTGCTCTGCGGCGACAAAAGCGATATGAGCCGCAGACTGCGCTCGGCGCTGAACGTCAGCGGCCTGTCGCACATTGCGGCGGTGTCCGGACTGCACCTGTCGGCGCTGGCCGGATTTTGCTGTGCATTGCTGGGCAAACGCCGGGGCTTTGCCGCGGCGATCCCCATTCTGATTTTGTACGCGGGATTGACGGGCTTTTCACCTTCGGTTCTGCGCGCGGCCGTGATGACACTGCTGGTCATCGCCGGCTTTTTCCTGCGGAGGGAAAGCGACCCGATGACGGCCCTTTTTACCGCCCTGCTGCTTTTGACGGCGGCCAATCCGTTTTCTTTGCTCTCGCCATCGCTGCTGCTGTCATTCAGCGCCACGCTGGGCATTCTGCTCTTCGCCCCGGCGCTGACGGACGCGTTTCCCAAGCCGTCCAGGCAGGGTCTGCTGCAAAAGCCGGCCGGATATCTTGTGCAGTGCACGGCGGTGTCGATTGCGGCGACTGTGAGTACGCTGCCGGTCAGTATGCTGTTTTTCTCGCGGGTTTCACTGCTTTCAGTGCTGTCCAGCCTGCTGGTTTTGTGGGCGGTTGAACTGGCCCTGGCGCTGGGAATTGCCGTTTTGCTGTTGTCTGTGCTGTGGCCGTGGGCTGCTGCTGTGGCGGCGCGCTGGTTGCTGCGGCCGGCGCTGGGGTATATTGAGGGCGCGGCGCGGCTGCTGGGCGGCAATCCGGCCTTGACGGCGGCATCAGACAGCCCGTATTTGCTCATGGTCTGGGCGGCGGCTCTGGCCTTTTTACTGGTTTTGCGCAAAAAGCAGAAGGGTGCGCGGCGTCTGCTGCCGCTGACAGGCGGGGCGTTGGCCCTGTGCCTTTTGCTGTCAGGGACGGAAGGGCTGCTGCTGACGCGGGTCAGCATTGTGGACACCGGCGGGAGCGCGGCTATTCTGGTGTGTTCGCGCGGACAGACCGGACTGTTAAACTGCGGCCTGAGCGCCGCCGGACGGAATGCCCGCCGGTTGGAAGAGCAGCTGTACCGCTGGGGTCAAAGCGGGGTAGATGAGCTGATTATTACTGCCGATTCGGCGCGGGCCGGCGGCGGATTGCGAGATGTGCAGAAGGATTTGGAAATCAGGCGGTGTATTGCGCCTGAAGAGAGCGCGGCTGCGCGATGGGCTGACAGTACTTATGCAGGCGGCGGAAGCCTGCAATGGGGCGCAGTTCGGGTGGAAATCATCCCGCTGTGTGGCCGGTCGCAGGCAACGCGCGTTTTACTGCCTCATGCGGCGGTGCTCGATTTAACGCAGACCGCGCCCATTGATTACATAACCTGCCCGACGGCGGGCAGGCTGACAGGAGATGTCATTGTGATGACAGCCGCCTTTTTGGAAAACGGCAGGGCGATGGAGCTTTTGCTGCAATGCGCAGGCTGCCGGGCCGTTTTCTGCGCTGACAGCAGCTTTCACCCTGTGGATGAACATGAACGTTCCGGCGTTGGAATTTACAGCCTTTCACAGCAGGAAAACATAGAATTGTCGACTTTAAATTGGTAGGTGAAGTGCATGGCGGGGAAAAAGGAGCAGACGGCCTTTCAGAAACTGAAAGCCGACCTGGCGTCTGGTTCGCTGGCGCCGCTGTATGTCTTTTATGGCGAAGAGAGTTATTTAAAGGAATATTATCGCGATGAAATTGTCAAACGTATATCAGAAGGCGGCTTCGCGGACTTCAATGTGGTCGAGCTGAGCGAGCGCCAGGTGACGGCGGAGGCGCTGGCCGAAGCGGTGGAGAGCCTGCCCTTTGGCGCGGAAAAAAAGCTGGTGCTCGTGCGGGATTACCCGCTGCTGCGCGCGTCGGGCGGGATGAAGGATGCGCTGACAGAGCTTTTCAATCACCTGCCCGACACCGTCTGTCTGATTTTTTATTTTGACGCGCAGGAGTTTAAGCCGGACAAACGCCTTGCACTGTGGAAACTGCTGGAGAAAAAAGGACAAATTATCGAGTTTGAGCGCGCGGGAATGACCGATCTGGCGCCCTGGATCCGCCGCCGCTTTGCCGCGCTGGGCAAGAGCATCGGCCGTGCGGAGTGTGAATACCTGGTCTTTCTATGCGGCGCGCTCATGACCAATCTCATTACGGAAATTGAAAAAATTGCTGCCGGAACCGACAAAAAAGAGATTGCGCGCGACGATATCGACAGGCTGGCCTCCCGCACGCTGGAAGCGCAGGTCTTTGATTTGACCGACTGCATTATGGAAGGGCGGCACCGCGAAAGCATCGGGCTTTTGCGGGATTTATTCGCCGCCAAAAACCAGCCTGTCGCCGTGCTGGCGGCCATCACCAAGCAGCTGCATCGGCTGTATGCGGCGCGTCTTGTGCTGGAAAACCGCGGCGGCGAAGGTGACGTCATGCGCATCTGCGCGCTGCGTTCGCCGTACCCGGCTCGGCTGCTGCTGCGCGCCTGCGCGCATATGGAACTGCCGTGGCTTCGCCGCGCAGCTCAGTTGTGTCTGGAGACGGATTTGGGAATTAAGAGCAATCTTCCGGATGACGAGCGCTCGGTAGAGCTTTTGCTGCTGCGGCTGGCAGCACAGGGAGAGCACGCATGATTCCCGTCAGCCAGGCCATTGTGGTGGAAGGGCGCTATGACAAAAACCGCCTGAGCCAGATTTTTGACGCCCTGATTGTGCCGGTCAACGGCTTCGGCATTTTTAAAGACGCCGCAACGCTTTCGCTGCTGCGCCGCCTGGCGGTCGAGCGCGGCCTCATCATACTGACCGATTCGGACGGAGCAGGGCTTGTTATTCGCAACTTTCTGTGCTCGGCCATTGCCGAAGGGCAGGTTTATCACGCTTATGTCGGCGAATACAGGGGCAAGGAAAAGCGGAAAGCCGCCCCGTCTAAAGAGGGCCTGCTGGGTGTGGAGGGGGTGCCGGAAGAGGAAATCATTCACGCTGTCGCGACGTGCGGCGCGGTCCGGGAGCCGGTACGGGAGACACCGGAGCGCATTACAACCAATGATTTATATTTTCTGGGGCTGGCCGGCGGGGAAAACAGCGCGGAAAAACGCAAAAAGCTGCTGCGCCGCCTGGGGCTGCCGCAGAACCTGAGCGCCGGCGCCCTGTGCCGCTACCTGAGCGGTCTCGTCTCCATAGAACAAATTGCAGAAATAGTAAAAGAATTATAGAATCTGAGTCAATTGATTAAAAATAGAGAATGTCATCCGGCAAAAGCGTGAAAAGTCCTCATTTTGTCAAAGACCCTTTCATATTTTTATATTTGTAGAATGGGGTGCATGACCCTGTTTTTTTTGCCTGAAATGTGATATGATAGGATGAAAGAAAGAGGAGGCTGCGCTGTTGCTGGAATATTGCCGGAAAAATGAGATAGACCTGCGTGCCGATGAGCCTTTGAGCCGGCACACCACCTTCAAAATCGGCGGGCCGGCCGACTGGTTTGCCCTGCCCGACACGGCGGAAAAGCTGCGCGGCCTTTTACAGTTTGCCGCCGAAAGGGAAATAAAAACAGCGGTGCTGGGGCGCGGCTCCAACTTGCTGGCGCCCGACGCCGGCTTCCGCGGGCTGGCGGTGTCCACCGCCGCGCTGTGCGGCTGCGCCCGAACAGGGGAAACCGGGATAGAAGCTGGCTGCGGCCTGCTTTTGTCGCAGCTCGCGTCCTTTGCCGCCGGCTGCGGGCTGAGCGGTCTGGAGTTTGCGCAGGGCATTCCCGGTTCGCTGGGCGGGGCGGTCGTCATGAACGCCGGCGCATACGGCGGGGAAATGTCTTTTGTGCTGCTTGATTCCCAGGTGCTGACGCCGGCGGGCGAAGTGCGCCGGTTTGCCCTGGATGAGCACCGTCTGGGGTACCGCAGCAGCTTTTTTAAGGAAAACACGGGGTATGTTGTGCTGTCATCCCGGTTGGAATTGCATCCGGGCGAACGCGGGAGCATCGAGGCCAAAATGGCCGACTTCGCCGCGCGGCGGCGCGAAAAACAGCCCCTGCAATACCCCAGCGCGGGCAGCGCCTACAAACGCCCGCCGGGGCATTTTGCCGGCCAGCTCATCGAGCAGTGCGGCCTGAAAGGCTTTCAGATCGGCGGCGCGCGCGTCGCCGACAAGCACGCCGGCTTCATTGTCAACATGGGCGGCGCGACAGCGGAAGACGTCCTGCGCCTGATGGCGCACATCGAGCGGACCGTGCTGGCGCAGACCGGCGTCGCGCTGGAACGTGAAATCAGGATTCTGGCGTAATTTTGACGTGTGAAAGGCGGGAACGGGAACATGGATTGCCTGATTATTTCCGGGATGTCGGGGGCGGGAAAGAGCCTGACCGTCGATGTGCTGGAGGACATTGGCTACTACTGCATCGACAATATGCCGGTTGCGCTCATCCCGCATTTTGCCGAGCTGTTCCCCGACAGCCGCTATAAGCGCATCGCCTTTGTGGTCGACGCGCGCGGCGGCCTGCGCAGCGCCGAGCTTTTTTCCGTCATGGACGAGATGGGCCGCATCGGCATCACCTTCCGCATCCTGTTCATCGACGCTTCGGACGAGGTGTTGGTCAACCGGCAGCGCGCGTCGCGCCGCCGCCACCCTCTGGACTGGGAAGGCAAGGGACTGGTCGCCGCCATCGCCGAAGAGCGCGCGTTGCTCGAACCGGTGCGCGCGCGCGCCGATTTTGTCATCGACACCTCTTTTTTGACTTCTGCCGGTCTGCGCAGCCAGCTGATGGGCTTTTTCTGCGAAGAGGGCCGGCGCATTACGCTGACGCTGTGCAGCTTTGGCTTTAAGCACGGCATTCCGCGCGACAGCGATTTGGTGTTTGACGCGCGGTTTTTGCGCAACCCCTTTTATGTTTCGGAGCTGCGGGAAAAGAGCGGGCTGGACGAAGACGTCGCCGATTACGTCATGGCCTCGCCGGCCGCGGGCGAGTTTGTCGACCGGCTGTGCGACCTCATTGTGTTCCTGCTTCCGCAGTACATAGAAGAGGGGCGGACGTCGCTTGTCGTCTCCGTCGGCTGTACGGGAGGGCGGCACCGCTCGGTCACCGTTGTGCGCAGGCTGACCGAACGGCTGGGGCAGATGGGCCAGGCCGCCAACGTCCGCCACCGTGACATCGCGAAAGGATAACCATGCATTATAAGGATCTTGACGCCGACGCTGCCTTTGACCTGGCGCGGGCCGCCCGGGTTTCGGGCCGCAGGGTGACGGCCATCGGCGGCGGCACCGGGCTTTCGACGTTGCTGCTCGGGCTGAAGGAGTACACCGACAACATCACGGCCATTGTCACCGTCACCGACGACGGCGGAGGGAGCGGCATTTTGCGGCAGGAATTTGGAATGCTGCCGCCCGGCGACATCCGCAACTGTATTTTATCGCTGGCCAACACCAGCACGACCATGAGTCAGCTTTTGAGCTACCGCTTTACCGACGGCACGCTCAAAGGGCAGAACTTCGGCAATTTGTTTCTTTTGGCGCTGTGCGGCATTTGCGGCGGCTTTGAAGCGGCGGTCGAGCGCATGAACCAGTTTCTTGCCGTCACCGGAAAGGTCCTGCCCGTCACGGGCAGCGACGTGGTGCTGGAGGCGCTGTTTGAAGACGGCAGCACGGTGCGCGGCGAAACGAGCATCACGGACGCCAAAAAACAGAGCGGCCTGCGCATTGACCAGATTTCGTTGCAGCCGCAGTCACCCAAGGCCCTGCCCTCGGTCATCGAGGCCATTGACCAGGCCGATTTGATTGTGCTGGGGCCGGGCAGCCTGTACACCAGCATCATCCCCAACCTGCTGGTCGAGGGCGTGAGCGAAGCGATTTTGCGTTCGGACGCACTGAAAATTTATGTGCTCAACATTATGACGCAGGAAGGCGAGACCGAGGGGTACACGGCCGAACAGCATGTGCAGGCCGTCAACCGGCACGCGCGGGGCAATATTGTCGACGTCTGCCTGTACAACACGCAGGCGGTGCACCCGCGCATTGTGGAAAAATACCGCGGCGAGCGCTGTGCGCAGCTCTTTCCCAACCCGCACATTTTTCAGAAAATGGGAACCCGCCTGTTCGGCGGGCAGATTCTGGCGCTGGGCAGCGAGTTTGCACGCCACGACCCGCTGCGTCTGGCTTACACCATCATGCAGGCGGCGCACCAGTTCGACCGCCGGCCCGGCGTGTTGGGCGAGTACGACAGCTTTATGCTCAGACAGGAGTAGGCGCCATGTCCTTTACCACCGATACCAAAAACGAGCTCTGCCGGCTGCCGCTGGGCGCGCCCTGCTGCGTGCTGGCCGAAAGTCTGGGGATGCTGTTGTATGCCAACCGCTTCAGCGAAGCGGGGGTGCGCATACAGTCGGACAACCCGGCCGTGCGCCGCAGAGCCGCCGCTTTGCTGCACGCCGCCTTCCGCATCGAAGCGGATATGCGGGGGAGTATGCTGTCTGTCAGCGACAAGGACGCGGTCGAACGCATTTTTGCCGCGTTTGGCTACGGGCGCAAAAGCATCGCGTTGCATCTCAACCGCGCGCTGGTCGAAGAGGATTGCTGTAAATCGGCCTTTCTGCGCGGCGTATTCCTAGCGGGCGGGTACCTGTCCGACCCGGGCAGGAGCTATCATCTGGAGCTGGTGACGTCGCATTACAACGTCTCGCGCCAGGTGATGGCGCTGCTGCTCGACATGAGCATGGCGCCCGGCCTGCTGAGCCGGCGCGGCAATTATGTTTTATATTATAAAGACAGCGCGCTGATTGAGGATTTCCTGTCGGCCGCCGGCGCGACGGGCGCAGCCATGTCCCTGATGCTGAGCAAAGTGGAAAAAGAGCTGCGCAACAACGTCAACCGCAAGGTCAACTGTGAAACGGCCAACCTGGACAAGACGCTGGACGCCGCGGCACGGCAGATTGCCGCCATTGAAAAGCTGCGCGCGGCCGGCGTTTTGCAGACGCTGCCCGAACCGCTGCGCGCGACGGCCGAGGCGCGGGTACAAAACCCCGAGCTGTCGCTCAGCGAGCTGCTGCCGCTGTTTGACCCGCCCATCACCAGGCCGGGGCTGAACAACCGCATCCGCAGGCTGATGAAGCTGGCCGAAGAGCTGTAGAGAGAAAAAGGCCCTGCCGGGCAGAAGGTTAAGTGGGGATACCATGCGAGATTTTGTTCACCTGCATATACACACGGAATACAGCCTGCTGGACGGCGCCTGCCGCATCAACCGCCTGATGGAGCGCGTGCAGGAGCTGGGGCAGAAGGCTGTCGCCATCACGGACCACGGCGTCATGTACGGCGCCGTCGACTTTTACAAGGCGGCCAAAAAGGCGGGCGTCAAGCCCATCATCGGCTGCGAGGTTTACGTCGCGCCCCGCTCGCGCTTTGACAAGACCTATGAGCTGGACGGCGAAGCCTATCACCTGGTGCTGCTGTGCAAAAACCAGACCGGCTACAAAAACCTGATTTACCTGTGCTCGATGGGCTTTACCGAAGGCTTTTACAGCAGGCCGCGCATTGATTTCGAGCTGCTCAAGGGGCACAGCGAAGGCCTGATTTGCCTGTCGGCCTGCCTGGCCGGGCAGGTGCAGCAGCAGCTGGCGTCGGGCGATTACGACGGCGCGCGCGAGACGGCGCTGCGTTACCGCGCGCTCTTTGACGAAGGGGATTATTACCTGGAATTGCAGGACCACGGAATCCCCGAGCAGCGCGTGGTCAACGCCGGGCTCAAACGCCTGTCGCAGGAAACGGGCATTCCGCTGGTCGCTACCAATGACGCGCACTACCTGAAGCGGCAGGACGCCGCCATTCACGACGTGCTTTTGTGCATCCAGACCGGCAAGCTGGTGGAAGATGAAAACCGTATGCGTTTCACCGGACAGGAATTTTACGTCAAGTCGGGCGACGAAATGGCCGAACTCTTTCCCGACTGCCCGGAGGCGCTGGAAAACACCGTGCGCATTGCCGAAAAGTGCGAGCTGGAGTTTGACTTTCACAGCCACCACCTGCCGCGCTTTCCGCTGAAAGAGGGGCAGGACGCCCTTTCGGTCCTGCGCGAAAAGTGCCGGGAAGGCTTTGCACGGCGTTATCCCAGCCCGGCGCCCGGGGCGCGCGAGCGCCTGGATTATGAAATCGACATGATAGCGCAGATGGGCTTTGTCGACTATTTCCTCATCGTCGGCGATTTTATCGACTTCGCCCGCAGAAAGGGCATTCCCGTCGGGCCGGGGCGCGGTTCGGCGGCGGGCAGCATGGTGGCCTACTGCCTGGGCATTACGCAGCTCGACCCGCTGGAGTATTCGCTGTATTTCGAGCGCTTTCTCAACCCGGAACGCATCAGTATGCCCGACATAGACATCGACTTCTGTTACATACGCCGGCAGGAGGTCATCGATTACGTCGTTGAAAAATACGGCGAGCAGCAGGTGTCGCAAATCATCACCTTCGGCACTATGGCGGCGCGCGCCGCCATCCGCGACGTCGGCCGCGTCCTCAATATGCCCTATGCCGAGGTCGACCAGGTGGCCAAGCTGGTCCCGCAGGAGCTTAAAATGACGCTTGACAAGGCGCTGGCCGGCTCGCCCGACCTCAAGCGCCTTTATGATGAGGACGAGCGTGTACGCAATCTTATCGACATGGCGCGCGAGCTGGAGGGAATGCCGCGCAACGCTTCGACGCACGCGGCAGGCGTCGTCATTACGTCCAGCCCGGTGTGGGAATACGTGCCCTTGGCCAAAAATGATTTGGGCACCGTCACGCAGTTCGGCATGACGGCGCTGGAAGAGCTGGGCCTGCTGAAAATGGACTTTTTGGGTCTGCGCAATGTGACCATCCTGGACAACGCCGTGCGCCTGGCGCGGCAGAACGGGGCGGACATCGACCTTGAGCATATTGATTACCACGACAAGGGCGTGTTCGACATGCTGTCGCAGGGCAAAACGTCGGGTGTGTTCCAGCTGGAAAGTTCGGGCATGACGGGCGTCACCGTCGCCATGAAGCCGCAGTCGGTCGAAGATATCACCGCCATTGTCGCCCTTTTCCGGCCGGGGCCGATGGCGTCCATCGGCACCTACATCGACCGGAAGAACAACCCTTCGCACATCCGTTACAAGCACCCGATGCTCGAGCAGATTCTGTCGGTCACCTACGGCTGTATCGTCTACCAGGAGCAGGTGATGGAGACCTTCCGCCTGCTGGCCGGGTATTCGCTCGGCCGCGCGGACATGGTGCGCCGCGCCATGTCCAAAAAGAAGTTCGAGGTGCTGTCGAGCGAACGCGAAAACTTTGTCCACGGCAACCCGGAAGAGGGCATCGCCGGCTGCGCCGGCAACGGGATTCCGGAAGATGTCGCCAACGACATCTTTGATGAAATGCTCGACTTTGCAAATTATGCCTTCAATAAGGCGCACGCTGCCGCCTATGCCGTGCTCGCCTACCAGACGGCGTATATGAAATACCACTTTCCGCGCGAATATATGGCGGCGCTTTTGACGTCGGTGCTCGACTGGTCAAGCAAGGTTTCAGAGTATATTGCCCAGTGCCGTGAAATGGGCATTCGCGTTTTGCCGCCCGACGTCAATCGCTCGGACGCTGACTTTACTGTCAGCGCAGACGGCATCCGCTTTGGGCTGGCGGCCGTCAAAAACGTTGGGCGCGGCCTCATCGACAAGCTGATGGCCGAGCGCGCTGCCGGCGGGCCGTTTACCGATTTCACCGATTTTTGCCGCCGCATGGCGCAATATGATTTCAACAAGCGCGTGCTGGAAAACCTCATCAAATGCGGCGCTTTTGACAGCATGGGCGCGCGGCGTTCCCAGCTGATGGCGGTGTATGCCCGCGTGTTTGACAGCGCGTCCGCCGACCAGAAGCGCAACCTTGAAGGGCAGATCGACCTGTTTGCCGACATGCAGCAGTCGGCGCCCGCGGCCCAGGCATTGCCGGATATTCCCGAATATCCGGAAAAGGAGCTGCTTTCCATGGAAAAAGAGACGACCGGCCTGTATCTGTCAGGCCACCCGATGGAAGCCTTGCAGGAGCTGTGCCGCAAAGCCGGGGCCGTTTCGGTCGCGCGTGTGATGGAAAGCTGCTCGGAAGAGGGCGAGGGCGAGATTGCCGACGGAAGCTATATCACTATGGCGGGTGTGGTGACATCCTTTAAGCTGAAAACCACCAAAAAAGGCGCCAACATGGCCTATGCCACGCTGGAGGACATCAGCGGCGCCATTGAAATGCTGGTGTTTGCCAACGCTCTGACAGAGTCAGGGGGATACTTGCGCGACGACAGCGCCGTTGTCGTTCACGGCAGAGTGTCGGCGCGCGAGGATGAAGAACCCAAGCTGATTTGCGATGCGATCCACCCCCTGACGGAAGAGGGGATCGCTGAATATCGAGCCCAGCGCGCACGGCGCGGCGGGGGACAGCGCAGACCGCCCCGGCAGGAGGATTCGTGCCCCAGGCCCCAAACACTGTATTTAAAGGTGCCAGGGCTGGAATCGGACGTCTTTTTGCAGGCCGGCAAAGTGATGACGGAATACCCTGGCAGCTGCCCCGTGATTTTGCGCGTTGCGGACACGGGCAGGAAAATGCGCCTGCGGGAAGAGCGCTGGGTCGCGCCCGGGCCGGAGCTGCTGGACAGGCTGAAAAGCATTTTGCAGCCGGAAAACGTCGTATTGAAATAAGGAGAAGCCATGAGCGATTTTGATTTGCGCTACAGTTCGCTGCGCAGGGCCATTATTGAACGCGAGTTCGAAAAGCTGAACGACATGCAGAAAAAAGCCGTTTTTAAAACCGAAGGGCCGGTGCTGCTGCTGGCCGGCGCGGGGAGCGGCAAAACGACGGTGCTCATCAACCGCGTGATCAACCTTCTGCGCTTCGGGCGCGGATATGAATGTGAAACGGCGCCCGAATGGGCGGGTGACGGCGAGCTGGCCCGGCTGGCGCTGGCGCTGGCCGACGAAAACGCGCTGCCCGAAGCCGAGCTTTTGCGGCTGTGCGCCGTCGACTGCCCGCGGCCGTGGGAGATCATCGCCATCACCTTTACCAACAAGGCGGCGGGCGAGCTGCGCGAGCGCCTGCGCGTCGCCTGCGGCACGCAGGCGGCCGACATCTGGGCGCACACCTTTCACTCGGCCTGCACCCGCATTCTGCGGCGCGACATCGAACGGCTGGGGTATTCCAAAAGCTTTACCATTTATGACGAGGACGACAAAAAACGGATGCTGACCGGCATTCTCAAGGATTTGGATATCGACGAGAAAAAGTTCGAGCTGCGCGGTATTTCCGGGGAAATCTCCCGCGCGAAGGACAGCCTCGTCACGCCGGGCGAGTACGAAGAGCTGGCCGGCAGCGATTATTACAAGCGCATTGTCGCGCGGGTGTACATCGCCTATCAAAAGCGCATGATGGCGGCCAACGCCCTGGATTTTGACGACATTATCGTCAAAACGGTCGAGCTTCTGCGCGGCTTTGACGATGTGCGTGAATACTATCAGGACAAGTTCCGCTATGTGCTGGTCGACGAATACCAGGACACCAACCACGCGCAGTACATGCTGTGCAGCCTGCTGGCGGGCAAACACCGCAATTTGTGCGTGGTCGGCGATGACGATCAGAGTATTTACAAGTTCCGCGGCGCAACCATCGCCAATATCATGGAATTCGAGCAGCAGTACCCCGAGGCTGTCACCATCCGGCTCGAGCAGAATTACCGCTCGACCGGCAACATTCTGGCCGCGGCCAACGACGTGATCGCCTGCAACACGGCGCGCAAGGGCAAAACCCTGTGGACGCAGAACGAGCAGGGCGAGCGGGTGCATCTGTACGTCGGCGACACGCAGGACGACGAGGCGCAGTACATCGCGGGGCATATCCACGAAGGATATGCCAAAGGGGAAAAGCTCAAAAGCTTCACGGTGCTGTACCGCAATCATGCGCTGAGCAACAGCATTGAGTCGGCCTTCAAGCGCAACGGGATTCCGTACCGCATTGTCAGCGGCCTGCGCTTTTTTGACCGCGCCGAGGTCAAGGACATGCTGGCCTACTTATGGGTCATCCACAACCCCAACGACTCGGTGCGGCTGCGCCGCATCATCAACAACCCCGCGCGAAAAATCGGCGCCAAAACGCTGGAGACGCTGGCCCTTTTGGAAGACCGCGACGGCCTTTCACAGCTGAGCATTGCCGCCCGCGCCGGCGAATACCCCGACTTTGGCAAGGCGGCCAGCGAGGCGCTGCTGCGCTTTGCCGACATGATGGCCGAACTGCAAAGCCTGGCGGGAAGGATGCCGCTGCCCGATTTTTATGAAGAGGTCATGAGCAAAACCGGCTACCTGCCCATGCTGGAAGCACAGGCGACGCTGGAGGCGCAGGGGCGCATCGACAACATCCGCGAGCTGAAATCGAGCATTGTGGAATACTGCCAGCGCGCCGAAGAGCCGTCGCTGGGCGAGTTTTTAGAGGAAATCTCGCTGTTGACCGACGTGGATCGCTATGATGAAGAGGCCGACGCCGTCACCATGATGACCATGCACAGCGCAAAGGGGCTGGAATTTGACACCGTTTTCCTGACCGGTGTGGAAGAGGGGATTTTCCCTTCTTACCGCTCGCAGGAAAAGCAGGAAGAGCTGGAGGAAGAGCGCCGCATCTGCTATGTCGCCATGACGCGCGCAAAAAAGTCGCTGTATATTTCCTGTGCAAAACGCCGGATGCTGTACGGCCAGACCAGCTTTGCCAAGCCGTCGCGCTTTATCGACGAGATTCCCGAAAGCTGCCTGCAGCGCGAAGAGCCGAAGGCGCCCGTTTTGCAAAGCGCCCGGCCGGCGCGGCCCGCCCCTGCCTGGCGCACACCCCGTCCGCGGCCCGAAGTGTCCATTGCGCCAAAGGTGTCGGAGGGCGCTGCGGCCAGGAACTTCAGCCCGGGCGAACGCATTGCGCACAAGGCCTTTGGCGAGGGGGTCGTCAAGGCCGCCACGCCGATGGGCGGCGACGTGCTGCTGGAAATCGCCTTCGATTCGGCAGGTACCAAACTGATGATGGCAAAGACCGCTTCGCAATACATCAAAACTTTATGACAGGAGAAAAAAGTATGCTTTGTGACAAGAGAAAAGAGCAGGTTCTGGAACTGGCCCGGCAGCTCATTCAGCAGCAGAGCTATTCGGGGCACGAGGATAAGGCGGCCGCCGCGTTGACCGCGGGCTTTAAGCGCCTGGGCTTTGACGACGTCTTTGTCGACAAGTACGGCAACACCGTCGGCATTCTGCGCGGAAAGCGCCCGGGCAAAAAGGTGCTGTTTGACGGGCATATGGACACCGTCCCCGTCACCGACGAGTCGGTCTGGACCCACAAGCCCTTTGAGGCCGAGGTGGTCGGCACCACCCTGTACGGCCGCGGCGCGACCGATATGAAGGGCGCTCTGGCGGCCACGGCCTGCGGCGCCGCCTTCTTTGCCGAAGACTGCGGGCGCGACTTTGCGGGCGAGATTTACGTCGCCGGTTCGGTGCACGAGGAATGCTTCGAGGGCGTCGCTTCGCGCAGCCTGTCCGAGCATTTTAAGCCCGATTATGTCGTCATTGCCGAGGCTTCGCAGCTCAATATGAAAATCGGCCAGCGCGGCCGTGCGGAAATCGTGTTTGAAACCTTCGGCAAGCCGGCGCATTCGGCCAACCCGGAAAAGGGCATCAACGCCGTTTACAAAATGTCCAAGCTGATTGACGCTATTCAGAAGCTGGTGCCGACCCATCATCCGGTGCTGGGCAAGGGGATTTTAGAGCTGGTCGACATCAAGTCCGAGCCCTATCCCGGCGCGTCGGTCGTGCCCGAATACTGCCGCGCGACCTATGACCGCCGCCTGCTGGTCGGCGAGACCAGAGAAAGCGTCATGGCGCCGCTGCAGGCCGCCGTCGACGCGCTGGCGGCCGCCGACCCGGACTTCCACTGCAAGGTGAGCTATGCGGTCGGCAAAGAGCGCTGCTATACCGGTGAGGAAATCGTCGGCGAGCGCTTTTTCCCCGGCTGGCTCTTTGACAAAGAAGAGCAGTTTGTGCAGGACGTCTACGCCGAACTCAAAGCGGCCGGTTTTAACCCGGAGATTACGCAGTACAACTTCTGCACCAACGGCAGCCATTACGCCGGCGAGGCGGGCATCAAAACGCTGGGCCTGGGGCCGTCGTTTGAAAACCTGGCGCACACCATCGACGAGCATGTCGAGCTTTCGCAGCTTTACGGCGCGGCAGAAAGCTATATTGCTGTTTTGCGCGGATTGTTGAAAGAATAGGTCTTGATTTTTTCCCGCGGATGCGTTATAATGATTCCGTTATGCCGGTGTGGCGGAATGGCAGACGCGCCTGACTCAAAATCAGGAGGGAAACCGTGGGGGTTCGAGTCCCTTCACCGGCACCAGAATGAAAACCCTGTAAGTTCAAGGCTTGCAGGGTTTCTTTCTGTCATTGCAAGGCTTTAAGCCCTTTCTCAATCCAAAAATATTTAGCCTCGCTCCAAAATATTTTGGCCTGAATCCAATCATTTTTGGAGTAAAACACAACACGAAATACAACACAAAAACCGCCCGGGGTTTTCCGGGCGGTCTACTATTTTTCTGCATCAAAAAAACGATTGAGCTGTTCGGCAATTTCTTTTTGCTTATCCTGCATCGTGTGCTGATACACGGCCTTGAGCATATTGTCTGTCGCATGGCCCCATGCGTTCCATTGCGTATTTATTGGGGGTGACGGAAAGTCCTCTTTGCTTTTCCATGCCCCACGCCCTTGACGTGCCTGATGGACAGCAGGCGCTTCTACCTTTTCATCATGGAGGATACGGGCAAATGTCGTAGGGGCCTTTGCACTCAATGGTAAGCTGAAAGATGTGCCGCACTACCGCCGTTGTTTCTTCATCGACAAGCCAGTGATACTTGTCCGCAGGGCTTTTCATATAGCCATAGATGGCGCAGTTGGTGGTGGGCTTGCCGGACTCGCCTTTGACACGGATAGCGGTGCGCTGCTT
>CANEGK010000019.1 GCA_947427035.1 uncultured Clostridium sp. | reverse complement strand
ACCCCAAGTATATCTTTCCGGTGGTGATATTCATACCGCTGTGCTGTCTGGTATATTTTGTCATGCAGACCTTCTCCGGCGGTGGTGACGACGAGAAGAAGCAGGTGGCGACAGACCGCATCAACACAACTCTCCCCGAAGCCAAGGCAGAGGAAGCCGGCAACAAGCTCTTCGAGATGTCACGACGATTCGATGACGAGGATGCCTTTACAGCAGTGGGCGGTATCGGCGATGAGAAGGTGGAAAACGAGAAGTTAGACCATGGCTATACCGAGGAAGAGCTGAACCGTCTCGATGCCGCAGAAGCCGAACGCATCCGTCAGCAACGCGAGATGGAGGAACTGGAACGTTCCCTCGCCGAATCGCGCAGGCACATCAATTCATACGCCTACGATGACCCGTATGCCAATTCCTTCGGTGGCAGTAATTCCTCCGGCGATGACTTCGCACGTGAGTTGGAGGAAATCCAACGCCGGAGCTTTGAGCGTCAGAAAGCTATCGAGGCAGGTCTCGGTTTCGGTAAGGATGAAGAGGAAGAGAAGCTGAAAAAGCAGCGGGCAGACTCCATTGCCCAGGCGAAGCGTGAGGAAAAAGAGCGCAACCGCCCGAAGCTCGTTATCAAGTCACAAGATACAAATGCCGAGAAGTTTAACACCGTTGGTTCTGAGACCGAAAATGCCGATGCCACGCTGATTCGCGCTATGATTGACAAGACCACCAAGGCGCATGAAGGAACTCGTCTCCGTTTCAAGCTCCTTGATGATGTGACTGTAAGCGGTACTCGATTGAAGAAGGGAACGTATCTCTACGGTACTGTGACAGGCTTCGGACAGCAGCGTGTACGAGCAAATATCACAAGCATCCTTATCGGCGGCAAATTTATCAACGTCAACCTCTCGGTATTCGACAACGACGGCATGGAGGGTTTCTATGTACCTGAATCAGCTTTCCGCGACTTCATGAAGGAGGCCGGGGCCAACACCGTCCAACAGAACATCAGCTTCGAGTCTGAAAGCGGCTATGGTTCCGGCATATCCGGCGAGGCCATTGCCCTTCAAGCCTTGCAGAATATGTATAACTCTGCCACATCCGCCGTCTCCGCGAATATCCGCAAGAATAAGGCGAAAATCAAATACAACACAATCGTTTATCTCATCAACTCTGACGAAGCAAGATAATCAAATTTTACTCAAAAGTAAAACTTATCCAAATATGAAATCGAAGATTCTTACAGCCATCCTATGTGCCGTCGGCATTGTCAGCGGCGCATCAGCCCAGACCTCCGTCAAGGAGAAAATCTACGTCAATCCTGACGTGACCACACATATCGTCATGCCTGAGAACATCAGGCTTGTCGATATTTCGACCACTAAGATTGTCGGCAACCAGTGTGCCGATAACATCGTCCGCATCAAGCCGCTCTCCCCGGATGACATGGAGGCAGATTCGCAGCCCTTCCATGAGAATGAGCTGCTTGCCACGCTGACGCTCATCGGTGAGCGACACATGGCACAGTATGATGTGGTTTTCGTCTCGTCCCCCTCCCGGGCCGCATCGATCCACAACGTGCCTTACCGCAATATGCAGTCCTACATCAATCCCGAGGTGTCGATGCCGGAATCGGAGATGGCGCGTTACGCATGGGCTGTCTATGGCAGTGGTCGTAAGTACAATCAGGTGACATCTTCCAAGCATGGCATTAAAGCCATCGTCAACAACATCTACTCAATCGGCGACTACTTCTTCATCGACTACTCATTGCAGAACAAAACGAAGATTCCTTACGACATCGAGGAACTGCGTGTCAAGCTGACTGACAAGAAGGAGGTAAAGGCGACCAACTCACAAACTATCGAACTGACCCCGGCTTACTCGCTCAATCTCGCCAAACGCTTTAAGAAGCATTACCGCAATGTGCTTGTATTGCCTAAACTGACTTTCCCGGATGAAAAAGTGCTTCGCCTCGAAATCTCGGAAAACCAGATAAGTGGTCGCGTCATCACGCTGACCATTGAGTATGAGGACATTCTCAATGCCGACGGATTTGATTCCGACATACTCAAAAAGATTCCTTATGGCTATCAGCCCCACATCTATAAATAACCCGCCACTATGAAGAAGATAATCCTCGCTCTCATATGCGCCGTCGTATCGGCTGGCGCATACGCCCAGGGAAAACTGACCGTCAATACCGGATTCCTTTCCCCTTCAACGCTCAACGCTACCATCGGCTATGAACACTCGTTTTCCTACGGCAACGCGGTGGAAGTGTTCGGTGAAATCGGCAACCACTGGCGCACGTCCCCCGGTGAGTTCTGGAAAGGATACTACTGGGATGGCGGCATCCTCTACAAGCATCGTCTTGCCCGATATAAGAACGGCATGTTACGCTTTCGTTTCGGGCCGCAGTTCGGAGCCGTCGAACGAAAGTGCTTCCTCGGCGCGGAAGCCGGGTTTGAATACAATTACGTCTTTCAAAACGGTTGGGAGTTCTCGCTGATCCAGAAGAACAACGTCAACTTCCTGCACGGCGATACGTTCCGGAACGGTCTGCTCATAGGTCTGAAAATCCCATTGTAACAAAATTTAGGCTATGGCTTTTGAAGAAACCCGTGAACAGCAGCAGATGTACAACTACTTCCGTAGCTGCATCTATGTGTTCCTCATAATAGAGATTGTGATGAATCTGCCGATTACGGCAGACAACCGCATCACGCAGTTCATCCTCGACCTGCTCGGACGTTTCAAGGTGTTCAACTCCGTGGCAGGCTGCAAGATGATCGAGCTTGTCTGCATCTGTGTGGTCTGCATCGGAACCAAGGCAAAAAAGGCGTTGAAGTTCAACGTCAAGACTATGGTCATCTATCCCGTCCTCGCGGGTCTGACCCTTGTCGGGCTGTGCTTCATATTCCACGGCGTACCCCTCGGTATGGAGATGATGGGCTTCCCGGCAAACCGCATAATATATGCCTTCTGCTCGATAGCCGGAACGATGCTCGTCCATCAAGGACTTGACGGAATCGCCAAGTATTACAACCACCGTGTCGGCGAGGACCGTTTCAACTTCGAGAACGAGTCGTTCCAGCAATCGGAAAAGAAAGTTGAGAATCCCTACTCGGTGAATATCCCGATGATATACTACTATAAACGCAAGATGCACAATGGTTTCATAAATATCACGAATCCGTTTCGCGCGACTATTGTACTCGGCACACCGGGTTCCGGCAAGTCTTTCGGTATCATAGACCCGTTCATCCGCCAGCATAGCGCAAAAGGTTTTGCGATGATGGTGTATGACTACAAGTTTCCGACCTTGGCAAAGACTCTATTCTATCAGTATTGCAAGAATAAGAAGAGCGGTAAATTGCCGAATAACTGCGGTTTCCGTATCGTAAACTTTACGGATGTGGAGTATTCCAACCGCATTAATCCCATCCAACGGAAGTATATCCCCGACCTCGCGGCTGCTTCGGAAACGGCCGCGACCCTGTTGGCTTCGCTAAACAAGGGCGGCGGTGAGAAGAAAGGCGGCTCGGAGGCGTTCTTCACCAATTCTGCCGAGAACTTCCTCGCGGCAATCATCTATTTCTTTGTAAACCTGCACCCGACAGGATTCAAGGACGGCAAGAAGCTGAAACGCTTTATCACCTATGAGGGAAAGAAGTTAGAGATTGTCATGCGCAACTGGTTCGACTACAACGCCATCGACGAAAAGGGCGAGGTCGTGCTTGACTTCATAGATGACCAGAGTCGTAACCTCTCGATTGACGAGGACGGTATGTTCGTAGAGCTTAACGGCTTCTCCTATACCAAGCGGACCGGCGAGACTGTGAAAATCGACCGCTGTTGGTATGAGGACGAGCACGGCAACGAGGTGGAGCCGGACACCATAACAGGCGAATATTCCGATATGCCGCACGTCCTTTCATTCCTTGGTCACGGCTACAAGGAGATTTTCGACATACTGATGCAGGATGACAAGATAGCCTCGCTCATGGCTCCTTTCAAGTCTGCCTTCGAGAACAAGGCTAATGACCAGCTTGAAGGTATGGTGGGTACTCTCCGTGTCAATGCGGCCCGACTCGTATCTCCCGAAGCCTACTGGGTGTTCACCGGCGACGATTTCGACCTCAAAATCTCCGACCCTCAGAATCCGAGCTATCTCATCATCGCCAACGACCCGGAGAAGGAGCAGGTAATCGGTTCGCTGAACGCCCTTGTGCTCAACCGCCTGATTACCCGTGTCAATTCCAAGGGAAACATCCCGGTGAGCATCATCGTCGATGAGCTGCCGACGCTGTATTTCCACAAGATAGACCGACTAATCGGTACAGCCCGAAGCAACAAGGTTGCTGTGACACTCGGTTTTCAGGAACTTCCCCAGTTGGAGGCTGATTACGGAAAGGTGGGTATGCAGAAGATAATCACCACCTGCGGTAATATCTTCATGGGAGCCGCCCGTAACAAGGAGACACTCGAATGGGCGCAGAATGACGTATTCGGAAAGGCGAAGCAGACATCGACCTCGATAACCATCAACGATTCAAAGGTGTCTACGCAAATCTCGGAACGTCTTGACTTCCTCGTTCCGGCGGCGAAGATAGCGGACATGGCTACGGGCTGGCTCGCGGGTCAGGCGGCGCGTGACTTCACCGCCACAGACAAGAGCATGATGAGCCACTTCAACATCGAGCAGTCCGAGGAGTTCAAGACGACCAAGTATTTCTGCAAGACCAACTTCGACATGGACGAAATCAAGCAGGAGGAAGCCCACTACGTTGAGTTGCCCAAAATTTACGAGTTCAAGGACGAGCGAGAAAAAGAAATAATGCTCAACCGAAACTTCAAGCGTGTCAACCAGGAGGTCGAGGAGATAATCCGAGTCCTCGCAGGCAAGGGATAATCAATCAGAATAATGGAAGCAATCACCACCACACCCAAACCATCTTCAGTGCCTCTGTCGCTCAGATTGAGCGGCAGCGCACTGAAAGTCATAGCCGTCCTCTCGATGTTGGGAGACCATTGCGCCTACTACCTTATGGAGCATGGCACCCCGGCTTATGAAATACTACGTTGCTTCGGAAGAATTGCGTTCCCGGTATTCGCTTTCCTTATAGCCGAAGGGTTCGCTAACACCCGAAACCGAACACGCTATCTGCTGATAATCCTCGGCTTCGCAGTTATCAGTGAACTGCCGTGGTATCTGCTGAATGGAGCCGATGGCACCCACAACATTATGTTCACACTCGCCCTTGGAGTCGTGGCACTCGCCGCTTTTGACCGACTGTGCGAGCACGGCCCGATATGCTTTGTCGCAATGCTGCTTGTGGCATCACTGGCTTGGCTAATTGGCGCTGACTATGAATGGCAGGGAGTGCTGATGATAGTCATATTCTATATCCTTCGCCGTCAGACCATTGAGCCGTGGCAACCCCGCCATAAGGTAAACTGTCCGGCCCAGTCACTCCGACAGGTCATCTTCGCATTTCCTCTCATGGCAACCTATGGACTGACCGGAGCAATCCTAACGTCAGCCATCATATTTCTCTACGACGGCACCCGGGGCTGCATAAAAGACGCAGTAGCCAAATACAGCTTCTACGCCTTCTATCCGTTGCATCTACTGCTTATCCACATTATATTTTGATACTCCTCGACTTATAACGCCTCAAACGTTATACTCCTTCCTTTAGCCTCTGAAGTTCCATCGTAAGTTGGACATTCCTGCATGTTAGAGTTTCGACATCCTTTCGGAGTTTTGAAATCACCTCCATATAGGCTTTGAGTCCTACTCTCTGGTTATGCAGTTTGGTCAGAAGTTTTTCGTGTGATTTGATTTCGGACTCCTCGATTTCAGCACGAAGATCCTCCACCTGCCATTCAAGAAACTCAATGCGTTTCTGTTGTTCTTGGATTATCTCTTTCTGTTTGCGGTCATAATCCTTATAACCGTTTAGCAGTTTCAGGTACATTGCTCCCGAAACTACATCTGTTGGATGAATTTCCATATTAAAAATTAAGGGTTTTGCCGGAATATTCCGATTGTGAATACAAAATTATATTAAAAATCAAGACGATGCAACAACCATAGGATGAAAAGAACCGTTATAACAGCACCTGTAATCGTAAAGGTGCCACTGGTAAACCAAGGCTGATAGACAGCAGGCAAGAGGAAAGGAAAACATCTAATGAACGGGCTTATGCCCGCGTTGTGAGAAATGTGGAAGCCTTTCCTCTTTTTTGCGTCTGCTGGTCAATGCTGATTTACCATCGAAAGCAGATAAAATCTGGGATAGCGGTTTACATCAACGCCATGCGCCATCGCCGTCAGCATATGTATCGCCGCCATAGTCTGGGCATATATTCCGACTGAATTTTTGACACTTACATTCTCCAGCCACTCTTCTGCGGAATCGAGCCAACCATGGTTCGTCACGTTGAAGAATGCGTTGTGCCCTCTTGTGTAATCGAGCATCCATTTCCAAGGCTCGTCGCCACGACTGTTGTATATGAAATCAGGCTTTACACCTCGCGGATCTGTTATTGTCACACAGCTTCCGATACCGAAGTTGAAAATGAACATCACCGGAATATTGAGGTACTCACACATTTCATAGACCTCCTGCCACATGGAAGTGTCATCATCGGCCAATAGGACTATATCACACTGATAGTTCTCTATTTCTTTCGGAGTGGTTATTGCCCTAACTTCCGGCAGTCCGATTCTCGATATGCCGTCGTGGAGAACTTTTGTGAATTGATTCTGAAATATGCCTATTCTATGATAGGTAGAGACCATCGAGGTCTCGGCTTCCAAACAAGTTTCTTTTTCTGTCATTGGATATAAGTTTTGATTTCTGATGCAAAATTACATCCAACGAAAAACTTTGTCATCACCCAAAAGGGTAGTTTTTCATTTCCGAACAGACGGAATATAAAGAATTACACTTTTGGGTATGATATTTCGCCATTGAATCCGAGTCTCAGTAATCAAGCAGTCGACCGCAATCATGCCAGTCTCCAATCATTTCGCCTCGCCCGCTTGCCTCAATAAGTTTTGTAAGTCGGGAAGAAAACAGTTTTTTGTCCGACTTTTTCGCCTGGATATTGTCGATTCTTACACGTTGGTACAAGGATGGGAATGAACGGAAGTTTGACCATGCAACAGGATTGGCTTCAAATTCTGTGATAATGTCAGGTTCAATTACAAATTCAGCATCGAGGTCAGGACATGCGGTGCGACCTTTCTCTGTCATCATGCCGAATTTTTCGAGGCGGCGGCAACGCTCCTTGTTGAGTTCCGTCCAGCGTCCGTTCTTCGTACGAGGACCGAAACGCTGCAAAGTAACTCCATCAACATTCTTGACCGTGGAATCTATCCAGCCGAAGCATAAAGCTTCTTCTACGGCATCGAGATACCACAAGGCATCAACCGGCGGTGTCTTACCACGTTTAACGGCAACCCAGCATTCCTTTTCGGTCTGATGGTTGTCTATTAGCCATCTGCGGAAGTCCTCGCGTCTACATATACAGAGAATATTTACCGGAGTCATACTACATTTTGTTATTGGTCTGATTTTTTGAAGAGATAAATCATATCCCTGATAGTGACACCTTCCTCAACAATAGGATTGGGATAGTTGTCAGTGAAGAAATTGGGGATTCTATGTGAGTACAGATAGCCGCAAGACCGGTAGAAACGAAGTGTCGAGGGTGTTTCCCCGGTACCGAGGATTATTTTCCTGTCGGGATACACTTTCTCCACATATTCGAGCATCTTCCGGCCTATACCTTTGCGACGGTAAGCGGCAGCAACCGCCAGATTCTTTATCTCAACAGAGCCGTCGTTATTCTCAACCGTCACAATAACTGCCACATCTTTATTGTCAATCGAACCGACATAAAGGCTACCCCGGTCGAGATACCTCATTATCATATCTTCCGATTCATCGCCAATGAGCAACAAGTCCATGAAATCCCGCTTGTCATATTCAACTTTTCTTATAGTAAACGTAGGAAGCATGATTCACCCGTGATTAAACGAATTTAGCCGTTCTCAAAGAGCCCTTCAAAAATCATCGCGGATTCCTCCGACAAACGCCGGGTTGCAGCTATGCTTTGAGCCAAAACGACTCCTTTTGAATTGATTCGCAATGGCTTCTCTTTACTCTTAGGATAGCCGAACCGAAGAAGTGGCACAAGCTCATCAGGAACGAGGCGTGGTTTGATAACGCTACCATTCTCTCCCCATACTGCCCATTCGGCACAGCAATTAAACGGTTCCTGATGCTTGCAATGAGGTTTGTCTGCGGGAATAATCATCGTGAGATTCTCGGGCACACTCAGGAGACTTTTATAAGAAGCGTCTTTTGCGCAAAAGAATGTGTCGGATGTCTTAACGACAACGCCTTCAGGAATAAGAGACCTGTAATAATCACCAAGTTCTCTTACGCAATAATCAAAAGCCCTCTCCTTATGAGTCACTTCCAGTCGTGTCATTATGTAGAGATGTCTGTCGAGCAATGAGACCGGAAATACGACATCACCCTCTTTTATCGATGCAATTGACGGCATCCTTGAGTGGATGATGCCGAACACTACTTTTATAGGTCCGTTGTCATCTGCTTTATTTAGTTCGTCCAACCAGTCCTGGGGCCAATAAACAGTATAATATGCCATATAAACTTCACTTAATTGCTGCTGTTATAGTTGCGTTTTATATCCGTAGTGCAAATTTAGTGAAAATAGGCGAGATGATGAAGCACTTACAGCTGTTTCAGCACCTTGATGATGGCGCGGATATAGCCGGGGTCTTCGGCATAGCCGATGTCGCGGAGCCAGCGGAGATAGTCGCCTCCCTTATAGCGGTACTGGACTTTCGTATAGTAAGCGCGGACGCTCTCGGTCCAGTGGCTGAACTCGTAGTAGGTCTTGGTGCGTGGATTAGTCAGACCGAAGAGATTGTGCTTGTTGCGGCAGACGGACGAGCGGAACCAGCCTGTCTCCAGTATTGCCTGTGCCAATACTATCTTAGGATGCCGGATGCCGTTGCGCTTTATCTCCGTGAGGAGATTGGGAATGGTCAGCTCCGGCAGATTTGCCATGGAGTCGGATTGATACCTGTTGGATTCACACCTATTATATAATGTGTGGCCGGAGGAATTTGAGGATGGTTTGGCGCCGTACTTGTTCACGTTCCGTTTTCGGTCAGATGGCTCAGACGGTGTTGTAGCCGTGATTGAGTCGGATTTGGAGGTATAATCAGTTCCCGAAGTCTCTTTTTCTTCTTTTGTCTCCTTATTATTAACGGTTTGCATATTTGTGGCGGCGATTTCGCGTCCGAAATTGCCGTCTGAACTGATTGTGTTAAACTGCGCCTGCGTATTGACCGTGAAGGTCAGCAGCAGGAATATGGCGATAATAGTGTTGTGCATTTCTTTTTGCGGGTTGAAGTGAAAATAATTTTGTGGTGTTCAAGCGGTTCGCATCGCAAATTTAATCCACCAATATCTACCGAATGGAAATAGACAACAGAAATCAACAGACTCAGCTTCCTTACGAGAAACTGGCTCTCCTCGGCATCGACCGTGAGAAAGCGGACAGATTGCCGCAGGAGTTCCGCCAGAAGCTCGTTGACGGCGAAGTGACCCCTCTGATGCAGGTCTCCATAACTGCCCGAAACGGGAACGTGATAACGTTGCCGCTGAAATTGCAGATGGCGCTCGACCAGACGGGCCAGGCCGTCCTCATCGCCTATCCTGTGAGAAAAGCACTCGACGAGGAGAAGGTGCGCGAGCTGAGACTCACCACAAACGAGGCAGAACGTCTCCGCAAGGGTGATGTGCTTCAGAAAGCAATCGACATCAACGGAGAGAAGACCCAACATTATCTCCAGCTCGATCCGGAAACGAAGTCCATAATCCAACGCAAGGTCAACGACCTCAAAGTCGAGCAACGCATCAAGGATATGGAGAAGGTAAACGACATCGAGCTTGGCACCCAGCAGAAGCAACAGGTGCGCGACGGCAAGCCTGCCGAGCTGAATGTCGGCGGTGAGAAAGTCACCGTGGGTATCGACCTGAAAGAGCCGCAGGGCTTCCGCGTGGTCAAGGGCGACATGAATGAATGGGAACGACAGCAGAAACTCCGCTACGACGAGCTACATCCCGAATATATCGGACTTGTTCAGACCGACAAGAATGCATGGGAGTACAAGCAGGTTGTCGATCGTCAGTCAATGGAACGCGCCATCAATCTCGATTCCGACCGGAAGCGTGACCGAAATTCCGGAATGAAGATGTAGCCATGAAGCGAAAGTCTGAAAACACCGACGGCATTCTCGAGCAGTTCGCAAAAATAAAGGAGAAGCATCCCGACGCCCTGCTGCTGTTCCGGATTGGCGACACATATCAGTCGTTCAAGGAGGATGCTGTCAAGGCCTCGACCATTCTTGACATCGAGACCAGGGAGAAAATGGTGGACGGGAAGGAGGTCCGGAGTGTTGAGTTTCCGCACCATGCCATCGACACCTATCTGCCGAAACTCGTCCGGGCCGGAATGAGGATTGTCATCTGCGAGCAGCTCGAAAAGCCGCAGGAAATTGAGAAAGAGAAATCACAATCAACAAACGAAGCAGACATGCCAAGAAAGAAGAAAGAACAGGCCGCGCAGGAAGAGCCTGTCAAGTCCGTGAAGGCTGACAAACCTGCCGAAGAAAAGAAAACCGAGGTCAAGACTGAAACCAAATCGGAACAGGGCCAGGAGGCAAAAGCCGAGCGCAAGCCACGCGAGCCTCAGATGGTTACAGTCAACGGCGACAAGGTGACACACGGCCACGCCTACCAGAGCAAGACCAACCCGGAGGACTGGTACTTCACCGCCAAAATCAACGGCGAGCAGCTCAAACCCCAGAAGATGGATTCCTCCGACCTCGCCGCCTATCAGAAGAAGGAGATGACTGTGCTACAGCTCATGGAACGCTACTATCCCACCAAGCTCATGCAGCGTGTGCCGGACGTGGCGTTCCAAGTCGCCAACGTGGTGTCCGGTCCCGAGCAGCGACCGCTGACAGTCGATAAGTTCAACGTCTACAAGGAGAAGGACGAACAGCGCCCCGACTTCGGCCGCTACAAGTTCTACGCCGAAGTGGATGGACAGAAAATGTCAACCGTCGCCTCGCGCCAGGATCTCAACGCATACTTCGACCGCGTGAAGACTCCGGGTGAGCTTGTCGAGAAGAACTTCGGCGAGCGTCTGCACCTGCCGAGCCACTACCAGCAGTTCCGTCTGCCCGAGGGCGTGGAGGCTTCGGCTGTACGTATCGCCAAAGACCGCTCCGACAACAAGTGGAAGGTGTCGGCCGACCTCGGCGAGCACGGGCGCACCGACAAGAAGGAAATCTCGTTCGACGACGGATTCGCCTTGTTCAAGACCAAGACCGCCAGCCGCGAGCAGATAGCCGCCAAGTATCTCGGCGAGGATATAAAGACCATGCTCAACGGTCCGGTAATGAGCATGGAGAAATCCCAGTCAATGAAAATGTAATCCGGCCATTCCAACATTTTTAATCCGATAAATCAGAAACAGAATATGTCAGCAATGAAACACGAGGAGCTTGTCGAGCTTCTTCAGGAGGGACGCATCGGCCACCTCCAGTTTGTGATGAACGGCGAGATCGCGCAGGACTATCTCGACTGGTGCCGCAGCCACGGCACCGACCCGAGCGACGATTCAGCCGAGTTCTACATCGAGCAGACCGAAATCGACGCGATGGAACGTCAGCTCATCGACGACGAGGAGTATGGCCTCTGGTTATAAACCGAAGTCAGATTCCCGGCAGACGGCGGGTGCGAGTCAGGCCGCGCTCGACCGTTTCGCCGAGATGATGGTGGAGCGCATGGAGCGTATGAAGGCTTCCGACTGGAAGCAGGGCTGGATCGGCGGAGCCAACGGCTATGCCGGACTTCCACAGAATGTCAGCGGACGCAACTATTCCGGCTCCAACTCCTTCTTCCTGCAACTGTATTCGGCTGAGAAAGGGTATGAGCTTCCGGTCTATCTCACTTTCAAGCAGGCACATAACCTGAAAGCCCATGTGCTCAAAGGTGAGAAGGCCTTTCCGGTTGTATACTGGGACATGATGGTCAAGGACAAGGACGGCAGGCGCATCAGTTCGGACGAGTACCGCTCGATGGACAAGGAGCAGCGCAAGGACCTTGAGGTCATTCCGTTTGTGAAGGCTTTCCTTGTCTATAACATCGACCAGACGAATCTGCGTGAGGCGCAGCCGGATCGAGTTCAGAAACTTCTTGACAAGTTCAAGGTTCCTGAACTTCGTGACACGGAGGGTATGTATGCCCATGCCGCGCTCGACCGCATGATTCAGCAGCAGTCATGGCTTTGTCCGATTCAGGCCGACAGGCGCGAGAACGGTGCCTACTATTCTCCCTCGCGGGATATAGTTGTGCTCCCGATGAAAGCCCAGTTCAACACCGGCTCGACACCCGAGGAAGTCTACCGCGACGGCATGGAGTTCTATTCCACAATGCTCCACGAGATGACACACTCGACGATGACACCCGAGAGACTCAACCGGGAAATGGGCGGGAAGTTCGGCGACCCGAAATATGCCAAGGAGGAGCTGGTGGCTGAACTGACAGCAGCCATGATCTCACATTCCATGGGGTTTGACCCGAAGATTACCGACAATTCGGCGGCGTATCTCGATTCGTGGATAGCCACGTTGAAGCAGGAGCCGAAATTCATCGTCTCGGTGATGGCCGATGTCAACAAGGCTTCCGATATGATTCTCGACCGTGTTGACGCCCAGCGTCTCGCACTCGGCGAACAGCCGTATCTGGCGAAGAACGACCCGTTTGTCACCCTTACTGATGAAGAGATTCCGTTCAAGAACGCAGCCATTGTCAAGACACGCTCGGGTGACTATGCCATCCGCGCCACCTACGACGGTGTTGACCTCGGTCTGAAGCCCATCGAGAAATCGACGGCCACGACCTATTTCCAGCTCACCGACATGAAGGACAAGGACGCTTTTCTCGTAATGACGGCCCGAAAACATTATGAGTCCGAGATAACCGGAATAGGCAGGTCGAAAGAGAAGTCTCATTCTTTAAGCGTATGACACCGTTATGGCTGATTACAAAGTGAATTTCAAAGACTTGAAATCCCGTGTCGGAATCGATGACATTGCCTATGCTCTCGGCTACCGTCTCGATCGCAAGGCCGGGGTGGGCAAGTATATCGAACTGGTGTTGGGTGACGGTACAAACCGCCGTGACACCATCATCGTGAGCAATCCTCGCGACAAGGCGGCACAGACCTTCTTCCGTCGTGACGGCAGCAAGGGTGATGTCGTGACTCTCATACGCGAGAATCTCGATTCGTTCTTTGTCACCGGCAAGGACGAATGGCAGAAGATAGCCAAGGTCATGGCCCGCTTCGCCAATATGCCGGAACCAGAGTACAAGGAGGACCGGGAGTACGTAAAGTCGGCATCGGTCAGCCACACCTTCGACAGCTCCCGGTATGAGGTGAAGCAGGTTGATCCTGACAGGATTCCACGACTATTCTTCCAGAGAGGTATTGCCGATGAAACGGTCAAGGCTATGGCTCCGTTCATTTCCCTTATCCGTGACAAGAGAAACGAAAACTTCGACGGATATAACATCGGCTTCCCTTATACCGAGGAGGTTGACTCCAAAGTTCAGGGTTATGAAATCCGTGGAATGGGAGGCTATAAGTCGAAGGCTGCCGGCACCAACTCCTCTTCAGCGGCATGGGTCGCCTACCTATCGGGAGGAAACAACGGTCTTGTGAGGAACGTGTTTTTCTTTGAATCGGCTTTCGACGCGATGTTTTTCTACCAGATGAACCGCGCCCGGTTGGGCAGCAATATCGCTCTTGTCTCTCTCGGAGGTACATTCTCCGACAGACAGGTGAACGGTGTTATGGAGCGGTTCCTAAACGCCCGGGCTTTTGACTGTTTCGACAATGACCTTGCCGGACGTATCTACGGTCTGCGCATGATGGCTCTGTTGGAAAACATTCCGTTGAAAATCACTAAGACCGACATGGGTCTGAAAGTCGAGGCAAAGGGTAAGTCAATCGAGGTCGATACCGACCGCTCGCTTATACCGCAGGTCAGTTCGGCTCTGTCGCTCCGTTACCGTATGGGCCAGTGGCTCCCGCCCAAGGCTTTCAAGGACTGGAACGACTGTTTGCTGAACAAACCGATGAAGCCGGAAATCACTCCGAACAAGTCTGACCGCGACATAAATCTCGCGGAACAGCGTAAATCATCTTTCAAAATCTAACTAAAATGTCATGCCGTATATAATCGCGAAAACGAAACGTGCACAATTCTAAAACGAAACGAGCAAATCTTCTCTTTTTTCGCTTCCTTTTTTCTCTTGCTCTTTCGACCGCTTAAACATCATTTTAACGCCGATTAAAAGCCATTCAAACAGGCTTAAAATCGGCGTTATTTTTCTGCTGTTTTTCTTGCTCATGTCAGCAGAATTTTGTAACTTTGAAGTAATTAAATTGGCCTCGTTTACTCTTTCTTTTCAGACATTCAGGTCAAACCTCACAGCTTCATTTCCGGCCAAAAGTTCGCGCGTTCTCTCTACGTTGTTGGCGTAAATGTGAACATTTCCAAGGTTCAACGTGATAGATTTTAATGGAGCGTCAATTTGTCGCGCTATCAGATATAAATGGTAAATGTCAGCAGGCAAACCCAAATTTGCGTCGCTGCTTCTCTGGTAAGCTGACAAAACCAATTCGCCGTCCTCGAGCTGAAATTGAATGAGGCTTAAACAAGGCGCTTGGTTTGTCTCCGCTCCTGTTGAGCCCAGAAACAGCACATAATTTTTGCTGCTTCGCTTCTCCCTGTTGATTTGCTCAATCAAAGCCGGCAATTTCTCAAAATAGGTTGGATAACTGTTAATGAGAATTTGGCCGCAATAATCCCACCAATTTATCCCGGCTTCTCTGTACTTTGTCAGGTCTCTTTCTCCGGCCATAAAGAGGCTAAGTTCATTGCGCAGCTTCTTGCGCGCTATATTGTGACCCTCGAAAATCTCCAGCAGGTCACAAGGCGACAAATGGAGCTGCTCATTGAGCAAATAAATTATATCACCCTTTTTATTGCTCTGTCGTTTGCCGTGCTGCAATATCTTGCCGAGCATAGCATAATACTTATTTCTGTTCATTCAGCGCGAAATTAGGCCGTTTCTGTGAGTTCTGGGGCATTTCTCCGCTGCTTCATACTGAAACGCTTTTGCAGTCGCTTTCCAGACGCTTTACAACATCGTAAACAGTCCGCTCGCTTACTCCGTATTTGTCGGCCAGACAAGCGACCACATAAGCCACTTTTTCGCCCCTCTGCTTTGCTTCGCGCCAGTCCTCGAACAGGCGCAAATATTTGTGATCGCTCGGCCTCACTCCGACGGCTTCAAGCCGTTCAATCAGTTTGCCACTCAGTTTTAACGCTTCATATTGGGTCATTCAGCATAAAATTATTAACTTTGCAACTCCTACGACACATAACAACGACGCCCAAAGGGAAGTCAAAGGCATTTTGCCCCCGGCTTTCTCCCTTTGGGTGTCGTTTGTATGTCGTAGGAAAACTGCAAATGAAGCCGGGGGCTTTTTCTATGCCTCCGCGCTTGGTGGGTCGGTCAGAGTCGTGTTATCATCATGTCATTAAATTGGGCTTGATAGTTCAGGGTGTTTGTGCGCTGCCTCACTGTGGCGCCATACATTGGCGCAGACTCGCCGAAGTTGTCGCCAAGCCATTTGCACAGCTCCACAATCTGGCTCTTGTCAGAAGTGAAATAAACCCACTTTGTGCCGTCCAGCAGGCGCAGCACGTCCAGATAGTCGGTCAGCCGCCAATAATTTTGATACATGCCGCACTCGGTCGTAAGATACGGCGGATCCAGCACGAACAGCGCGCGGCTGTTGCCTCGCTCACGCTCGAATAATTCGCGGTAGTCCATGTGTTCCACCTCCAGCCCGTCCAGATAGCCCGCAGCCTCATACAGCCCCGGTCTTACGCGGTTATACATGGTGTGCTTTGTCAATTCCTCAAATGATGTTACCCACTTGCCAGAGAAAAGCACATTACGGCCTATTGTCATAATATCCACGTAGCCGCGCCGCGTGTAGTCCTCGACTATCGCCAGCACGTCGGCGCGTTCCTGTTCAGATAGCCGCTTGTTTGCTTCAAGGTCGGTTAAACGCTGTTTAATCACCCCTAAAATTTCGTTAGTGGTGTCAACGGCTGCCAGCCTGTCAATATAGCGGTCGAAGTCGTTATAAACGACCCTACACCCCGGCAAAACCCGCTTTGCCGTATGGCTCAGCAGTCCGGAGCCGCCGAAAAGGTCGACCACTGTGTCAATCTCTCCCTCCACCTGTTGCAGGACCTCGGTAAAGTCCCGCAGAAAATAGCGCTTTTGCCCCATGAACGGAAGCGGCGCGCACTTGTAGTTCCTACACATTCAGCATAATGCCTCGTATTTAATTGGTTGTTTCAAAAAAAAGTATTAACTTTGCGGTGTTCCCGGAATGACGTTAAATCTTGACCCAGTTAGAAAATCTGTAAAAATCCGTTAGTAGCCCGAAATGCACCGTTTTACTCGTTCCCGTTATGAAAAGTGTTTGTTAGCTGAGGCGACGTTCAAGTCCCTGCGATTTTGGGGACTTTCGACATTTGCAACCAACGTACCCTCCTGAATGGGGTGCTGAGCATCATTTAGGTCCCTTTGCTTTTCTGTTCTCTTCCGCGTGGCCGGAGCTGCCACCGACCGATATTGAACAGATTACGACAGTTTTAATTTAACCTGTCCTTGATGTGCGTACAATGTGTTTCGACCGCGGGGACCATAAGTGGAGTTTTTCAACCCCACTTTTTTTATGTCCTCAGTCCTGCGAGAATGTCCGGCGCCAGCTATACGTTATTTTCTTGGTCTTGGGGTCGCGGTGTCCCTCCTGACTTACGCGGTATTTCATGCGCACAATCTCGCCGCCGCTGTCCTTTCCACCCGTGGGCTTTAGTCGTGCTATCTGTACCCCAATGGGAACAAATGCCCGGTGTGCCGTGCCCTTTTTGTTGGTGGTGCTTTTCAGGATCAATTTTTTGCGGACCCCCTGCACGCGGTTCATGCCGTCGGCTCCGACATAGAACAGCGACGCGCACAGCGTCGGCATTTCCTTGCCTATGAGGTTGCCGTCTTTCGCCCTGTCGGTCACAGCCACGCATTTAGGCACATACCATTTGCCGGGCTCGCCCTTGCTCAGCTTGATACCCTTAAAATGCACATACTGCCGCTTTGGCTGGCGCTTCTTGACCTTGCCCCGGTTCTTGGCGTATGAGTTAGGGCCACCGGTCGCGCGCCGCGCGCTGCGCTTCTTTTTACGCAACAGGACAATATCGCAGTCGTCAGGCAAAGCGCCGTGACGCAAATAAACCGTGCTGCCAACGATTTTAACGTCTAAGTGCATGGCCGTTTCAAGCTGTTGCACCCACGCGCCCCATGCCCCGCCGCTGAACGTGCGCACATAGCGCTGGTCTTGTCCTTGGATTATCTCCTGCCGCACCATGCTGCTGCCCTGCTCGGTCACTACCACCGTGTAGGCTGTCATGCCGAAAAATGCGTAACTGTCAACACAGGACAAAACGCACGCGGTTTTGAGTTTATCCAGTTGCTCCCGGGTCACTCCCTTTTGCGTCTTGGCGGTCAGCTTCTCGGCCAGTATGTCCTTCAGGTATGTTAACACGGTCGGTCCTACGTTCTTTAATTGGGCGGCAAGAGCGGCGTTTGTCGGGAACGCGGCAAAGGTGCTGCCTGTGATATTTGCAAAGCTGCTGAGGGCGTAATTCTCGGCACCGGCAACCGCTTTGGCTGAGAACTGCGCGGTCCTCAGCACTCGCGCCTCGAGGTATTTTTCACCGTCGGCCGTGACAGTCTCCGCCGTTGTCTTTACGGTCAGATATTTCATCGTGGCACTGTATGCGGGAGCGGCCGCGATATAAAGCAGCTCCGTTTCTCCCTTGCGCGCTGTGGTGTCGGTCTTGGGGTCGTGATAGATTACAGCCACCCCGTCCAGACCGTTGCCGGGGAGGCGCAGTATGTAGTTAGTGCCGCCAATCCCGGCCAGAGCTTCAAGCAGGTGGATTTGTTCCTGTATGAAGTCCAGCGTCTCGGTTGAAAGCGGATATTTGCCATTGCCGCCCGTGGCGGTCTGGGTGCCGGTGTAGTTCGCTGTTTTCATTTTTTAAGTAGGTAGATAGGTTGAAGTGTTGCTATCATGTCGTTACGGCTCCAGCCTGTCACAATCACGGGGTTGCTTATCTTTCGGTAATGCGCCCGCTTGGTAACAAGTTTGTAGCTATCCACCATCGCTTTTATTTCCTCCAGCCTCTCCCAGTATCGCGCCGGCACGCAGACCTCGAAGTCGTTTTGTGCCTCGTTCAACCGGCTTTCACTGTAAAGGACCGGCACACCCTTGCCGGCTTCTGTCACCGCCACCGGGATACCCTCTCCGCTCTCGGTAACGGCATAGAGCCACGCGCCCTCCCTCTGCATGTCATAAATGCGGAAGCCCGGGCCGAAACGCTCGTTAAGCGCGCCGCGCAAATAACAGACCTGCCCGTTGTGGGTGAGCCTGAAAACGTGCCCGGCGCGCACGCTCTTAAATTCGCTGTTGACTCTCTCCACCGCTTCCACTCCGGCGCGCAGCAGCCCGAAGATTAACGGGCGGCGCAGCACCGTGGGAAGCAGCAGGGCGACCAGTCGCTTAAAATCAATTTCAAACATCATCGACGGAGCTATAAGGTTTATACTCTACCGTGAGCCGGTCGCGCCCGGTCACTTTGTCGAAAATGCTGTAATAGCCGCTGTATGGCCGGTCGTAGCCCTCAACCTCGCGCCATTCTCCTTTGTCTCCGGCCTTGACCTTTACGCTGCGTATGTCGGCCACCTCCACGCACGGCAAAGCCTGCAACGCGGCCAGCAGGTCGCTTTTGCGGAAAGTGCCGTTAAATGGTAGGTTCTGGATTACCTGCCGCACTGTCTCGGGTATCGGCTCGCTGTTGTCGGTCAGTGTGCCGGTGTCGCCGGAGACGGTCAGGAGCATGGGGTTGTAATATATCAGCAGCGAGATTTGCATCGCGTCGGCTTCCTCATTACGCACCACCACGGAGACCCCGGCGTCCTTTATCTCGTTCAGGTAACTGCGCAGACCGCTGAGCATACCCTCGGTCAGCTTTACGGGGCTTTTGGTCGTCTCGTCCTCCCGGGCAACCTTGATGTAAATAATCGTGTTATCCTCGGTCGCCACGGCATATTTTACGGGGCGGTACTTTGCCAGTGCCTCCTCGCTCGTGTCCGTCAGGCCGCTGAGGTCGTAAACGTCTGTGTCCTGCTTTAGCTGGAGTTTCACGCTGCCGGTCTGGTCCCACATGAACGCCTTGGCTTTGTTCACATACCAGCGCAATGTGTGGGGCTCCAGCAGGGCAATGCGCGCCTCCACGTCGGCGCGGTGCAGGTCAAACAGTTTTTCATGTGCCCACACGCACGCGGCGAATACCCAGAACAGAACGCTCTCCAGACTCGCACGGCTGAAACAGTCGTCAAAGCCCTTTGAGCCGTCCAGCCCGTAGGCAGATTTAACGGCCTCCATTTGCATGAAGCGCGCCGTCATATCCTGTTTTATTTCCTCGATCGTCCGTGCCATAGCCGCGCGCTTTTATCGGTTCAGCATTTCATCGACGGCCTTTTTGCACTCGGCGCGTGTCTGGGCGAACTGCTCCAGCTCGGCGGCGTGCTCCGGCGTGTCGTTGCCGTTTGCCAGCACGGCGATCTGTGCGTCCATATCGTAGCTCTTGCCGATAAGCCCGGCCACGAACTTGTCGCGGCGGTTCTCAGGTGTCACGCCCGACGCTTCCACAAGCGTGCCGCCGTCGGCCATGTCGCCCGTGTATGAGTAGCCGGGCACTGTCTCCCCGCTTTCCTCGTCGGTTATCTCCACCGGCTGCTCGTTCAGGTAGAGCAGCGCGTGGGTCTTGTCGTAAATTTCAAACGTCTTTCGCTCCTTGTAGCTTGCTGTCTGGTTCATTGTCTTTCGGTGTTTGGTCCGGCGCGTTGACAAACTTGTAAAAGCACCGCTTGCCCGGGCCGGGGATTTGTTGTTTGATTAACATAGCCCTGACCGGTTCCGTTATCTCCACACCCCCAAGCTGCCGGATCAGCGCTTGGCTGCCCGTGAAGCTGATATGCTCCACCCAGTCCATTACCGGCTGCCCCTCGTCGTCGATTACGGGGCGCGGCTGGCCGTCCGGCCCTATCTCGGTCAACTGCTCGAATATTGAGTATTGCAGCGTGAGGCTCGGGTCGCTGTTGAACTTTGACGGCCCCACCTTGTAGCCTGTAAGGTGGATTTCGCGGTTCAGGATTTGGTCGATGTGGTACTTGGTACCTGTCAGGTTGCCCGCACTCTGGGGCACAAGGTCACTGAAATTTTTCATATCAAGAGTTTTCATTAAGTGTTTGCTGTCGCAGTGTTTCATGAAGCCCGCACGGCTCGCGGTCAGCAGCATTATTTCCGCTTCCGGCACTCCTGCCCGCCGCAGCTTCGCGAGCTCGCGGCACAGCCCTTTTTTGTTCTTTTTCCGGGCAAGACAATGAGTGTGAAATGTCACATACCCCACAAAGTCAATACCCCGGCTCTCAACCGGGAAAATCTGGTAATTGCTTTTCAGGCTCAACCGCCGCTCCGTCTCCAGCCAGTCGTTAATTAGCACCAGCCAGCCGTGTAGCGTCGGTTTGTCGCCTGCAAGTAATACCATGTCATCGGCATAGCGGTAATAATACCGCACCCCGCCCACCTCTTTAAGCAGGTGGTCGAGTTCCGATAAGTAGAGATTTGCAAGATATTGGGAAATGTAATTGCCGATTGGCACGCCCTCCGCGCTGTCGATTATTCCGTCAAGCAGGGCCAGCACCTCCGGGTCCTTGATTTTACGCCTTACCACGGCTTTTAATATCTCGTGGTCTATGGTCGGGTAAAACTTGCGCACGTCTATTTTAAGACAGTACGCCGTCCCCTCGGGGTCGTTCCTCAGGTCTGCCCGTAGCGTCGTCAGCAGCGAGTGCATACCGCGCCCCTTTATGCAGGCGTGTGTGTCGGCCGTGAACTGTGGCGTCCATATCGGCTCAAGCACTTGCATTATCGCCCAGTGCACGACGCGGTCCCTGAATGGCAGTTTGAAAATTACGCGCCGCTTACCCTCCATCTTCTCAAAGATTTCGTAAGGGCTCGTGCGGTACGTTCCGGCGCTCAGCTCTGTGTGCAGCGCCTCCAGTTCTGCCTCAAGGTTGGCGAAAAATGCCCGCACCTCGCGGCGGTTGCGCTTACCCTTGGCGGCGTTGTAGGCTGCCGCCCTCAGGTTTTCAATCGCGCAGATCCGCGCGTGCAGGTTGCCGTGTCGTTTCATTTGGGGTCATGGGGTCTGTGGGTCTTGGTGGGTCTGCAATGCTCGCTTCGGGAACTGTCGAAACTCCGGCCTTTCGTCCGGAGCCCTACCGGCACCCTCTGCCTCTTTTGTCATCTTTTGCCAAGTGGCACGGTCCGGCCCCTCTGTCGCTTGTTTCTTTGTTTACGAGCCTGTATAGGGGCGACGAGTAGTACGCATACGCACACGTAGCCGCGTAGTACGCAGTAACCGCAAACGCACCTGCATCCGTGCCATAGTTCGCGTAACCGCCAGCAGCACGCACGCGGAGGCCAACTGCTCCGGGGTCGCAACCGGTCAAAATCCTTTTTGACACCGCAAATTTAACACTTTTTCTGCAATTTTTTAACATTCTAACCGGCCATTATTTCAAGGCCGCCCAAAATCCTAAAAAATTTCGCCCGCCTGCGGCGGGATCGGGGGCTTCGCGGACTCCCCGCTCCCTGCCGCTCTTGGGCCTCTCGATATTTCAAAATTTCAATGTGCTCTCGTTTCGCGCCCTCCCCGGCTCTCCGGCTCCGGCGCCCTGCTTTGTCCTTTTTCGGCTCGCTCGTTTTCGTTTTGCGCTGCGCGCCGTTTTCGTTATACCGCAATTTCGGGATCGTCCACGAAAAAGCAGAGGGGCGACGAGTAGTACGCATACGCACACGTAGCCGCGTAGTACGCAGTAACCGCAAACGCACCTGCATCCGTGCCATAGTTCGCGTAACCGCCAGCAGCACGCACGCGGAGGCCAACTGCTCCGGGGTCGCAACCGGTCAAAATCCTTTTTGACACCGCAAATTTAACACTTTTTCTGCAATTTTTTAACATTCTAACCGGCCATTATTTCAAGGCCGCCCAAAATCCTAAAAAATTTCGCCCGCCTGCGGCGGGATCGGGGGCTTCGCGGACTCCCCGCTCCCTGCCGCTCTTGGGCCTCTCGATATTTCAAAATTTCAATGTGCTCTCGTTTCGCGCCCTCCCCGGCTCTCCGGCTCCGGCGCCCTGCTTTGTCCTTTTTCGGCTCGCTCGTTTTCGTTTTGCGCTGCGCGCCGTTTTCGTTATACCGCAATTTCGGGATCGTCCACGAAAAAGCAGAGGGGCGACGAGTAGTACGCATACGCACACGCAGCCGCGTAGTACGCAGTAACCGCAAACGCACCCGCATCCGTGCCATAGCCCGCGCAACCGCCAGCAGCACGCACGCGGAGGCCAGTTTGTGTAGCGCCATTGGTCCAGAAATAGTCGCTGTACCATGTCGTTGTGCTGCCTCCTACCTCCGTAGGCATACCGCACAGGCCCTCCCAGCTCTTGCGTTTTATGTAGCCCTCTTTCTGCGGGCACTCGGCCACTTTTAGCAAGCCCTCCACGCTGTTGGGATTGAAAGCCGCCGCCATGCTCGGGGCCACATAGACCTCGGTCTTCTCGCCCGCCGTCTGGCTTATTGTCAAGCCGCGCACCCAGCGCCACAAATGACCGTAACCCGCGTGCATAAGCCCGAAAAAGCAAGGCACTTTGAATGTCTTGTAAGGCGCCGCCTGATCCTCGGCTGTCTCGCTCGCCGGGAGCGAGTATTCCACCAGCCCCGTGCCGTCGCCCATTTCAAGACCTACGCTGGTAGGGATCACCGGATAATAAGCGTTGTAGCCGTTCCAGTCGGGCATGTCAGTGACTCCCGTTCCGAAGCCGCCTTGATACAGGCCGTCGGCGTCGCGTTCCTCGCAATAGGCCGCCTGCGTGTTCCTGTTGCCCATGATTACAAGCAGCAGGATTTCCACAGCCGCCTGCGCCACAAACCAGTTAGCCTCCCAGCCCTCGCCGCGCTTGCGTGCATAGGTGCCGAAGTTGGTTGTGCTTATCGAACTTGCAGCCATACCCAGCATTGTAGCCTGCGGCGTGTCAAGTGCCGGGCGCTTCGCATTGGTCGCCAGTGTCAGGGCCGTGCCGTTGCCGCCGCGGTAGCGCTCATCCTCGCTTATTACCGAGCACAGCTTCTGTTCCGTGCGGTCCATTACGCCCGCGCCCAGCCATGAGGTGCCCCCCACGGGTATGCGGTAACTCTTGCGGCCCTCCAGCGGCTTTAACGTGATCGCCAAGTAGGTGCGCGTGCCCTCTTTCCAGATCGTGAAATACCACGGCCGCGACCAGCACCACATGCACTGTCCCATTGACCCGTCAAGCGCTGCCGGGCTGCCGTCCTCAAATCTCGTTGAGTCCGTCGGGTCAAGTTTGCGCATTTGCCGGTCGTCTGTCACCAGATAGCGGCCAAGCCCCAGCGTCGCCGGAAGATTGCGCAACGCTTCCAGACTGCCGAACCAACCGCCGGCCACAGGCGTGCCCAGCGAGTCATCCCACCAGCGCCCCGCTATCGGGTTGCCGGCTTCCGCCACGGCCCGCTCAAGCTCCATGCTCCGCGTCTCGCCGCTCGCGTCCATTACCTCTATGCGCATTGCGCCGGGCTCGCCCTGCGCCGGTTCGAGGTCGGCTATGCGCTTGCCGTTCTCAAAGGCTGCCAGCAGTTCAAGCAGCCCCGCCTCCTGTTTCTCGTTTAATGCCATTTTATTGACTCTTTAAGGGTTGTTTAATGTCTCTTTATCTCTCGCACGAGCAGGGCTATAAAAACCACTACCCACGCTATTGCACACACCCACACAGGGGCAAGCACCCACCACCACGACCACGCTATCACTCCGCAGAGTTTCAGCGTAAGGAACAGCAGCGTTAAAATTGTCGGTAAGCCTATTTTCATTTTATCTCTTTTATTGGGTTGTTATTTATATTCGTTGCTGAATATCTCCACCGCCTCATCGCTAACCGCGCTAATGCTTACGGCTTGGTAATTCTGGTCGGTCGTCTGCGTCGCCGCATAGTTCTTTACCACTATGTGCGTAATGTCGAATATCTTCAAAAACTCGCTTGCCACCTCAATCCTGTCCTTTACGTCCAAAATCTTCCGCAGCTCGCGCAGTGCGTCGCTCGGGTATTCGTCAAGTATGCGCCCGCTCTCGGTCGCCTGTATGCCTACCACAAGGTTAACCGCCCAGTCTCCCTCGTTTATGTATTCTTTCACCGTGCCGTCACGCCCGGCCATTGCCGTGCTCACTATCCGGCGCTCACGGCTTACGGCCGCTATCGCGTCCACAAGTTCAACCTCCAGCGTGCCCGCCTCGGTCTGCGCCCTCAGGTGCAGCGGGCAAAGCACAAAACGGCTTTCCCACCACCCTCGGTCGGTAAGTGGCACACCGGCGCCGCTCTCGGCTATGTCTTGCCCGCGCCCCTCCCAACTCGGAGAGTCACCCTGTCGCCCCTGCTTGAAGCGCACAAGGTTTTTAGCCAGATACTGCCCCCAGCTTGCGGCGGCTAAGTCTATGGCTACGGGTATGAACGACCCGCGGTTGCCCGGTGCTTGAAATTGTAGTGCCATTTTATTCTGTCGCTAATTGGGTATCGTTGAGCGCGCCCATGAGGGTGTCAAGCACTGCGGCCTTCATCTGGTCCATGCTCTCGCCCATTGTCGCGGTGTGAATTGTGAAATTTTCGATAAGTTTTTCTATGCTTATCGTGATATTTTTGATTTTGCCGCCGGCTTCTCCGGAGCCGGAGCCACCGCCTGCGCTTCCTCCTCCGGCGGTTGACAGTGTGCCTGCGGTGGGGTCCACGGCCGGCGTTACTGTCGGAGTGACAACCGCTGGCGTGGCGGTGCTTGTGGTCTTGCCCTTTTTCTTTTCCGCAGCTTCCTTTTTGGCGGCCTCGCTCATCTCGGCGTCGTATGCCTCGTTAAATGCCTGTCCTATCTGTTTGCCATAGTCCGAAAATCCGGATTTTAGCTTGTTGAGTGCTGCCGATATTCCGGCGGCGTCCAGATTGAAACAGGCTTTGAGCAGGTCGCCAATGCCACCAAAAACTTGCTTGGCAAGTTCTTTAATGCCTGTGAACATCGCTTTGAAAGCGGCCCACGTTCCTTTTAGCACGGCGCGGAATTTGGCCGAAGTGTTCCAGAAGTATGCCCCAACGGCTATTAGGGCGGCAATGGCAGCGGCCACCCAGCCAATTATCGGAATATTCATAATTGCAACACCCACGGCGCGGCAAGCTGTTGTCGCTGCCGTCGCAAATGCTCCGAAAGCTGTTGAAGCTATCCCGGAGAATGTGGCCGACGCTGTGCCGGTTGTTATAAATGACAGCACAAGCGCGCCCAGACCTTTGAGGGCGTTGAACAGGCCGACGGTCGCAAAGCGTACAAGCGCAATGGTGGCGCGCCCCATGTTGCCTATAAAGCCAAGTGAGATCATATTGGTTGCCGATAGTGTGCCGTTCATCAGCGCGAAGCTCACACCGGCGGAACGTACCCAGCCGACCACACTTGCCCACATACCGGCCCAGTTGAGGCCCTTGATTAACAACATCAATTTCCACCCTGCGGAAAGCAGCGGGGACAGTTGGGCAAGCGGTACAAGCGCGGAAGTCAGGACACCGCACCAAATCGAAAAATCGCCCGTTAGTTGTTCCAGCGAAATTTTCCAATCCTCTATTGTTTGTATAATTCGTGCTTTGCGCTCGGCTTTCTTATCCATTATAATGTTAGCCTGCTCCATGGCACTGTTGGAGCCTGTCACCGCTGTTGTGAAGTCCTCCAGCGCGTCGGTGCCTTGGATAAGGGCGCGCGCGGCGTTGGCGTTTTCCACACCAAAGAATTTTGACAGCAGCGCGGAGTCGTTAAGCATAGGTTTCAACATCTCGAGCCGCTCTTTCAGGCTCTTGGTGTTGTCTCCTAATGCCGTCACGTCAATACCGGCCTTTTGCAGCTCCTCGGCTGCCTGCTTCTCAACAAATCGGCCTTTGCTGAGCTGGCCCAGTACGTTGCGGAGCGCAACGCCGCCCTCACTCGCCTTTTTGCCGGCTTTGTCAAGTACTTGGATTGCGGCGTTTGTTTCCTCAAAACTCACATTTGCCGCCTTTGCCGCCATACCGCACTGCTGTAATGCCGCGCTGATTGCCGGTAACTCTGCGGATCCTGCCTGTCCGGCGGCCGCCATTACGTTCATCATTCGCGCCATTTCCTCGCTCGCTGCCGTCGGGTCCTCCAAACTTACGCCGTATTGGTTCATCGCCGTGGTAAGCACCTGCGCGGCGGCCACGCCGTCACCTCCCATCAGCTTGCTTGTTCTCTGTATGCAGTCGCCCATGCTGCGCAGTGCCTCCGGATATTTACCCAGTTCGGGGCTGAGCTGTGAGAGCAACAGTTTGTAACCCTCAACGGCCACGCTTGCATCGGTGCCGAATGTTTTGGCACTCTCTCGGGCGAATTTTTCAATTTGTTTCAGCCCGTCGCCTGTCACACCGGCCACGGCGCTGAGATCGTGCATTTGGCTGTCCAGCGTTATGCCGGCACTTGACAGAGCCGTAACGCCGTCGGCCACATTTTGAAATACATCTTTCAGATATGAGAACGTGGCAAGCGTACCGGTGAATCTACGCACACCGCTGTCCGCACCCTCAACCGAAGCCGAAAAACTCCCGGCCGCGGCACTCATGCCGTTTATCTGCGCCGAAAAATTTCCGCCTATGTTAAAAATGTAGTCAAATACGCTTGCCATGTCGTTTTTATTTGTTATATTTGTAGCACGTTAAACCGGTAACACTAATTTTTATGCTCAGTTTCCTGTTAAAAGTCATCGGCTGGGGCGCCCTCATCGCTTATTTGGGCTGGGCTGCTTATGCTTTATACCGCACTATTTTCAAAGCCGGTAAAAACGGGTCGCTCCCTTGGCTTTAACGCTTCTTTCCGTCTCCGAACAGCCGCGCTATTAGCTCGGCTTTATTTTTGTTGCGCCAACGCTCCAACCAGATTGCTTGCGCGTACAGCGCAGCCCAATCCTCGCCGCTTTCAACCGTTTCAATATCGACGTGCAGGTTCGCCCGGATAAGGGCGCACCCCTTGGCGAATGTGTCCTCGTCGTCATCATCCGCCAACGTGTGCGCCTCTACAAGTTTTTTAGCGAGCCCATGCAGCCGTTAAGGACTTTGCCAAGCTGCGCCTGCACTGCCATAAACAGCACCGCATCCTCGCGCAGTTCCTCGCTGCCACCGAGCCAGCAGTTGTTAAACATCACTTTGCCGGCTTCCACCTCGTCGCTCTTGGCTAACTTAGTTACTGCCTTGATTGTGGCAAAGTCGGGGCGCTTGAAATAGCCCACATGGGTGTCCTCGCCGTCCACAATGTCAATGCGGTAGGCTTTGCGGTGCTGGCGCTTCCACGCTTCCACCTGTTCGGGAGTTACGCCGCCGTCGAAAGTCTGGGCGGTTGCTGTTGTATTTTCTTTTTCCATGTCGTTTAATGGTGTTTAATCGGTGTTTAACTGACTGTAAGTGGCCGTTAAAAGCCTCAGCCCTTAACGGCCCTTTTTGTTTATGCTCGCGGCTTTAGCTGCGTTCAATATGCGACATAATGAGGGGCAGTTCTACCTCCTGCCCGGTGTCGCCCTCTTTCCACTTGCGGGGGTTCTCGGTAAATTCACAATTGCGCAGCTTATCGGTCTTAATTATGCCGCTGGGGGGCAAATAGTGCACGATTACATCGAATGGGGGCAAATCAAGAAGGCGGCCGTTTGGGCTCTGAGCTTCCAACGCGTGCACCTCCTCCATATATAGGATAAGTTTGCCGTCGCAAGTGATACGACCGCGACCACGCGCCACCGGGTAACGACCTGCGCCCCATTTATTCTCCTTGACCTGATTTTCATTGTATTCTGCGCCGGTTATACCGGTTATAGGTACGCCGCCAATCAGAACTACCAAATCAGCCCACCCGCAAAGCTCACCGTTTACTAACGGGGTGCCATTGTTAATTACTTTCATTGCGTTGCTCTGGTTTATCGGTTAGACGGATTTTGCAAACCCGATTTTTACTTTCACGTGGCGCATTACGGGCGAGGCCACGTTCTTTATCACGATTTCAACCGTGCCGCTGCTCGCAACGTCCTGCTCCGGGTCTATCTCAACGGCGTAGCCGCTCAACTCCCCGGCTCGCTCCATGTCCTCCAGAGCGTGGCCCGCCACTGTCTCCAGATGTTTGACGGTGTAGCTTGCAAGTTTGCCGGTCGTAGGGTCAACATAGACGTTGCCGCCAAGTTCCGGTATCAGGTAGGTGCGTATGCCGCGCACGGCCTTATCCATTGTGCGCACGCTCTCGATCGCGGCGTAGTCGCTAATGGCTGAGTCCATGTTGTGGCTGTCGTTCATATAGCTGCCGCTCTGTCCCTCCTGCGTCACAAAGAACAGATAACGCCCGGCGTCAAGTTTCTGCACCACGGCGGGGTCAAGCGCGTTCAGCTTCGTGCCGTCGCCGAAAGCCGGAACACTCACACCGGTGGGAAATTCTTTAACCCACGCAATGCTCTGGTGCACCTTGGCGCGGCTCACTAAGCCCAGAACTACACCCAGACCGCTGACGCTCGCCTTGGCAGCGTTGGCCTTGTCGCGGTAGAGTTCATCGCCGGTGCCGCTGCCTGCCTGTCCGATTACCACCGACACGCGGCATTTGTTGCCGCCTGCCAGTTTGTCGCTCAGTCCGGAGACGGTCGCCACCTTGGGCGCGTAGAGTATCACCAGCTCCCGGGCGTTGGCCTCCAGATTGTCGGCCACCCCTTGCAGCGTCGTGAGGTCGTCGCCCTGCTCCAGTGCCTTGTCACCGGCCCACACACCCAACTGGCGGAGCTTGCCGCCGGCATAGTTCTGCATGGTCTTGACCTCGGCAAATGTGTAGGCGGCCGCCGGCTTGTCGAATATACCGACGTAGAGAATTACGGCGGGGTTAAGCCTGTAAATCTCGCTCAGGTGGTAGTGCAGCACACGCACCCCCCAGCTTGCAGCGTCGGCGGTTATGCCTGCGGCTTCGGCTGCCTCTATGGTGCTGAGCGGCTGCACGCGCTCAGACTTGAAGCTGTCGGGCACCTCTGTGCTTGGCAGATACGCCATAATGCCGCTTATATGGTCCTCGCCCTGCAACGTCTTGGGGACATTGCCGTTCTGGCGTAGTATGTTCAGGCTCGTGCTCATTCTGCTTTTACGTTTAGGATCTGTTTGTCGTTAAGGTTGGCCGCGTGGGCCTTGGCGTCGCCTGACTGCGGGAAGCTCTGCCCGTCGGCTGTCACCCACACCTCGGCTATGCCGTGGCGCTTGCAGGCGTCAAGCCCTACCGATTTCAGAGCGTTGCCGGCGTCGGCCTTGGCTTTGGGTTTTGGCTCGGTCTTTCCTTTGGTGTCGCTTTTACCCTTAGCCTTGGGCTCGCTCTTGGTGGCGGCCTGTGCGTCGGCGGCTGCCGTCTGTTCGGGCTGTGCCTCCGGCGCGGTTGTATTTTTGGTTTCGTCGCTCATGTCGTTTTGCGTTTTTTGAGTTTATAAATTATGTACCCGGCTGCTGTCAGGATCATTATTGCCGCGGCCCACGCCGCGCCCTGTTTCAGACGCTCCCACAGGCCCGGGGATTTCGTGGCCGTCACTGTCACCTCGTCAAGCGTTCCACCTTGGTAAGTGGCCGCGCTCTCCGTCTCGGTCGCTGTGCTGCTCTGTCCGGCTTCGGTCGCCCGGCTTTCCTCGGTGCCGTTCTCGCTGTGCCGCTGTCTTATCCGGGCTTTGACAGGCGGCCGCCCTGTGGTGCTGTCTGTGGGCTGGGTGGTGTCGTAGACCTCAATCTCGGTCTCCGTCACCCCCTGCCGCTCCGTCCGGCTCGTCAGGGTCGCCGCGTGCTGTTCCTCGCTCCGGCTTTCGCTTTGCTGGGTGGTGCTCATCTGTTCCGTCGCCTCGGTCCGACTCTCGCTCACCGCCTTTCGGTGTGAGCAGCAGCTCGTATTTGACAGGGCAACGGTCAACATGAGGACAGCCCCAAATGCGCTCCAGCGCGCTGTTAAGCCTCTGCACATCATTTCTTAAATTCGTTATTTCGGCTTTGAGCGGCGGAACAATACTCTCCATAAGTATGTCCGAAGCCTTGCGCACGTTCTCCAGCTCGTGGCTCTTGACCTCGGCGAGCTTGTCGTTCATCTCAGCCCGCAGCGTATCAAGTTCAATCCGGTATTTCGCGCGTTCCAGCTTACGGCCTACCCATGCCCCTAAGGGGGTAGCAATCGCCGCAACAAGCGCCGACACTATGATAGTTATTATTTCGCCGCTCATTCATGCTGTTACTATATAATGCCCACTGTGGTGAGCCATGTTTTTACCTCGAAGCAAGGGCAAGCCTTGATCCATTCGCACGGCTCTACCGTGCCGTTACCGTTCAGGTCGGGCGAGTAGTCGCGGTGGCCTTTCACCTTGGCGCCGGGATATTTCCCGAGCAGTTCCTTGACAAGCCGCGCCATTGCCGCTTTTTGCGCCTCTGTGCGTGTGTCCTTGGGGTTGCCGTTCTTATCCACGCCGCCAATATAGGAAATGCCTATGCTGTGCGCGTTGAAGCCGGTGCAGTGCGCCCCGATAATTGACTCGTCACGCCCTTTGTGGATTGTGCCGTCAAGGTCAATTATATAGTGATAGCCTATGTCCTTGAAGCCTCGCGCAAGGTGTCCGGCCTTGATACTTTCCACTGTCACCGCCTTGCCCTCAGGCGTGGCGGTGCAGTGCAATATTATGTCGGTAATGGTGCGCTTTTTCTGTGCTGCCACCACCCCCAGCGCGGCCCATGTCTTGGCGCCCACTATGCCGTCGACGGTCAGCCCTTTGCGCTTCTGGAAGTCGCGCACGGCTTCCTCGGTTATCGGGCCGAAAATTCCGTCTTGTGCAAGGTTTAATTTACCCTGCAAAGTCTTGACATCGGCTCCGCGGCTTCCTCGTTTTAGTGTCGTCATTCAGCTTATACTGTTTTAGGCACCTGCCGGAGCGCTCACGATTGCCGCGCGGCTCTTGGTCTCGCTCAGGGGCAGACAAATGCCGTACTGGTCAAAGTTCACGAGGCTGCGGTGGTAGAGGGGGTCGTTCTTGGCCTCACTGTGATAGAACACCGTGGAGCCGTAGGCTTTCATCATGCGGCCGGCATAAAATGCCACACTGGCGCGCGCGTCGGTTGCCTTGGGGAGCGCACCCCATGCGAGTTTTACCCCGGTGCTCATGGTGTAATAGGGTGTGCCGTCATATTCGTATATGTCGAAGCCATACAGGCGGCAAACCTTGCCCTCGGTCTGGTTGATGTTGTAGTGCTCTTTGAATTTCTGTTCGGTCTCGAGCAGGTCGTTCACATGGTCGGAACAGAGCACCAGCACTCGGTCATTGCCGGGGATACCCATTTTGTCAAATTCGCGCTTGAGCGTAAGCAGGTCGGCAAAGGTCATTTTCTTGCGGGTGCCGTCGCTCGCGCCGGTGGTCTTGATTACGGGGACATCGGTGGCCTGCTTGTCGGGCGCGATTGAGTGGATGGCTCGCTGGGCGATTTTCTCGCGCAGTGCGTCGCGGTGGCGTTCCTGAACGCTCGCCATTTTGTCGTAACTCAGGGCGTGCAGCTCGTCATCAGTCACGGGGGTGGCCTCGGTGCTGAATTTGCTAAGGCTTATGGGCTTGTCGGCGTCGGTCAGGGCTGTGATTGCAAGGGGGTAAGTCGTGTTGTCAACAAGCACGGCGGGGTCGCCTCCGATTGCGACAAAGTGGATTACATCTTGGTTCACATACTGGTTATAACTGCGAATACGCTGCATCCACCCCAATGCCTCGGGAGCGGTGCGGAACGCTTTGATCATCTCGCCGGTCCATATCTCGGTCAGCACTCCGGCGCGGAGCGCTCCGGTGGGGGCGGCGTGACCCATTGCAAGGGCCAGAACGTTGCCGGCGATTGCTCCGGCTTCGGGAGCGCAGCCGATTGCCACGGCACAGGTCGCCCCGGCGGCTGCATTGAACGCTACGGCCATAACCATGCAAGTGACAAGGCCGAGCACTCTCTTGATAAATTTTGAAGGTGTCATTTTTACTTTGTGTTGTTATTGGTTTTGTTTGTCCGGTGTCATTAGTTCAGGGGCGGGCAGTCGTGGCCGTATTCCTCTTTGTAGAGGCGCATATATTCCTGCGGCTGCTCCTTGCGGAGTTGCAGGCGTTCACTTTCCGGGACGTCGCCGAGCTTCTTGTAGGTCTTGGCCGGGGCCTGTCCGGCGCCGGGTGTCGGGGCTGTATCTTTGCCGAGTTGGATTGTGTCGGTGGGCTTCATCTGCTGCGGCATGGTCTTGAACGTGTCGGCCAGCATTTCCACCCCGGCGCTCTTGCCTAACTTGATAAAGTGGTCGCGCTGCTCTGCAAGGATCTTGCGGTCGGCGATTGCTTGGTCCACGGTCTGCGTCACTGCTGCGAGTTGCAGACTGTCGGCACTGTCGGCCTTTGTTTTCATCAGGTTCAGCGCGGCGGTGATCTGTTCGTCTGTCGCGCCCTCGGGAAGTCCGAGGAGCTGTAACTGTTCTTTGTTCATCTCTTTTTTATTATTGGGGTTTTCGATTGGTTTTTCCTCCGGGGTGTCGGGAGTGTCTGCGAGCGTCAGCAACGGAAGTGCCGGGCTATCCTCTCCGGCGGCGAGTTTCAGCAGCTTGGCGTCTGCCCCGCACAGTTGCAGCGCGTCGTCATTGCTGCCAATATCCACAATGCTGACCTCTACAAGTTTGCACCGGGTCACGGTCTCGCGCGTCTGCCCGGGCAACACAAGCGCCGGGTCGGGGCTGGTCTCCTGTGGCTCCAGCCCTGCCGAAGCCATGCGCAAAAATCCGTTTTCCCATTTGCTCTCTATCTGCTTGGCGAAGTCGTCGGCTTGGTCGAATACCGGCGTACCTATCAGCTTGCCGTCCTCAACCCTCAGGTTCTCCATGCGGCCAATCGGCATGTCCTTGCCGTTCCATGCCCTACGGTGCATCCACAGCAAAACCGGGTTACGCTCGTACTGGCTCAGGTCTATGCCCGAAGTCAGCACGCGCGTGCCGTAACTGTTCACGGCTTCGGTGGAGATTATAACTTCTTTCATTGCGGTTGTCTGTTGTCTTAAAAAATGCCCGGGCACGGGGCGCGATGGTGGGTGGAGGATTGGGTGTTGCTCCGTACCCGGGCGGCTTCTTTTGGGGCTTCCTGTCTTTGTCGGCAAAAACCTTATTGCCTCAGGTCGCCCCGGCTGTCATTGTACTTATTGGTTGTGGCGGCGGCGGGAGTTGAACCCGCGACCTCCGGGGAATGAGCCCGGCGAGCTACCTCTGCTCTACGCCGCAGTGTATGGCTGTAAGTCGTTCAGCGCTGCAAAATTGGCTATTGTTCGCCGCCCTCCAAAAAAGTGTGTAAATCTTTTACAAACTTTTTTACTGAGCCGCCGTTTTGAGCCAATTTTGCAGCGTAAAAAGGTGCGTCACAGCTTGTCGCACCTAAAACCATATAAATTTTATTACGTATGAATGGCAACTAAAAAAGAACGCGAACAGCAGCGCGAGCACGCCCGGCTGCTCTTTATGCAGGGGGAGCCCCAGAAGTCTATCGCCGAAAAGGTCGGAGTGTCAGCCCAGACAATTACAAAGTGGGTGGCCGACGGGGGCTGGGAACAGGCGCGCGCCGCTGCTAATATCACGCGCCCGGAGCTGGTTAACAAAATTCTTAACAGCATTAACGTGCTGCTTGAAGATTTGGCGACCGACCCGTCGCCGGAGAAAACCGCCGCAAGCGCTGACAAGCTCGTGAAGTTCGCCGCCACGGTTGAACGACTCGACAAAAAAACATCTGTGGTCGACATCATAGAGGTCTTTATGGCTTTCAGCAAGTGGCTGCAATACCGTATGAGCTTCGACCCCAATGTAACACCCGAACTGCTCAAAACCATAAACCATTATCACGACCTTTTCATCTCCGAAAAGTTAAAGGAAAGTTTTTAGCCTATGGCAACGAAAGCGGAAATTATCAAGGCACAAGAACGCTGGAAACAGCACTGCGAGACGGTCCAAGCCGCCACCGCCGTAAACATCAGCGAGACGCCAGCGCAGCGCCTCAAACGCATTGCGCGCCTGCGCTCCGATTATGCCGCCTTTGTGGATTATTACTTTCCCCATTGGACCGTTAACCCGGAGACCGGAAAGTCAACCCCCTGCGCCTCGTTCCATATCGACGCGGCCAACAAAATCAAAAGCAACCGCAATTTCAAAGGGGCTTTCAAGTGGCACCGCGGCGCGGCTAAGTCTACTAATATGGACGTATTTGTCCCAATGTGGCTAATGTGTCAGGAACGCCGCGAAATTAACGTTATGGTTATCGTCGGCAAGTCTGAGGACAACGCTAAAACCCTGCTGGGCGATATTCAGGCAGAATTACAATATAACCAGCGCTACATCGCCGACTTTGGCGAACAGTACAACGCCGGCAACTGGCAGGACGGCGAGTTTGTCACAGCCTCGGAAGTGGCATTTTTTGCCCGTGGCCGCGGTCAGTCGCCGCGTGGTCTCCGCTACCGCTCCCACCGCCCTGACTACATCGTAATCGACGACCTCGACGACGACGAACTGTGCGAAAGCCCCGCCCGCGTCTCAAAACTCTTTGACTGGGTGCGCTCGGCTCTGTTCGGCACTCTCGACGGCGGCCGCGGTCGCTTTATCATGGTTGGCAACCTCATTGCCAAAAATTCGGTGCTCGCCAAGTGGTGCGACATCAAAAGCGTGCAGGTTACAACGGTCAACATTTACGACCGTAACGGCGCTATTTCGTGGGCCTCCAAATGGACCCCGGAAGAAGTGCGCCAGATTGAGGACGTGGCCGGTTATCGCGCTTTTCAAAAGGAATATATGAATAACCCCATTATTGAGGGTGCCGTGTTCCGCAACGACTGGATCCGCTGGGGCAAGCGTCCGGCTTGGTCCAAGTTCTCAGAACTGGTGCTATATATCGACCCCAGCTTCAAGGGCTCGACAAAAAACGACTTTAAGGCGGCCAAGCTCTGGGGTAAAGCCGGGACCTCCCTTTGGTGCCTCCGCGCTTTTGTCCGTCAGTGCTCCGTGGCTGAAATGGTCCGCTGGTGTTACGACCTCCACGACTGGGCGCGCTCGCAAAATATTGCCGTGCGCTGGTATATGGAAGCCAATTTTATGCAGGACACCATCCTCGACGAGTTCCGACGTGAGGGCGAACTGCGCGGCTTTCAGTTACCAATTTCAGGCGACAAGCGCAAAAAGCCCGACAAGTTCCAGCGCGTGGAAGCGGTCAGCCCCCTGTGGGAGCGCGGCTTCGTCACCTACGACGAGACACAGCGCGACGACCCCGACATGCTCGCCGGAATAGACCAGACCCTCGCCTTTGAAAAGGGTATGCGCGGCCACGACGACGGCCCCGACGCCGACGAGGGCGCTATCTGGATTTTACAGCGCGACACGCGCCAACGAAATATTGTTAATTCGGTCTCCATTGGCATGAGGCCAAACGCTAAAAATGTATCATGGTAATTTTCGACTATCTCCGCGCACGCCTCTTTGACCTGCGCAAAAAACGCGCCATTAAGCGGGCGCGACGCGACGCCGCCACCTACGGCAAAAAATTTATTGTTGTCGTCTGGGACAAACGCCCGGTCTGTGTTTCCATGCAGGCCGTGAAAACTTTGATCCGTCAGCGCCGCCTCGTCGGGGTCACTCCCGAAAAAATCCAGCAGCAGGCCATTTTTGTGGCGTTTCCTCCCTCCAAAAATTCCCGCCCATGTTCCTGACAATAGACGACTACCGCGCTGTGTGCGACGACTACGAGTTCCGCGTCATTTCCCAAAATGGTGAGGTGCGCGCCGGAGCGGAAGCCGCCGCATTTGAGCAAATTGGCTCTTATCTCCGCCACCGCTACGACATTGACCGCGCCCTCTCGACCTCCGGCTACTGCCGTAACGCTATGCTTGTGCAGTGTGCCGTTAATATCTCCCTGTGGCTTATGGTCCACCGGCTGCCCCAGAATATGGGCCACGAGCGCCGCGAGTGCCTCTATAACGACGCTATAAAGTGGCTGCGCGATATTCAGGCCGGCAAAGCCTCCCCGGATCTCCCGGTCTATCAATCCCCCGACGGCTCCGGCGACGACCTCCGCAACCCTGTGCGCTGTGGCTCCATGAAGCCCAGCCGTTACGACTGGTAAAACCATTTAACACCCATTAAACACCGTTTAACCCATGTTTAAGTTATGCGCAAAAGTTGAGATTTCCGGCGACCGCTCGTGGACGCTTGATTTCGTGACAGCCGTTGAAATTACACGCGACACCGAAAAACTGACAACCGAAGCCAAAATAACACTGCCTAAAAAAATGAAGTGGGACGGCTCGGCTGACATTCCTGTGCGCCGTGGCGACTCCGTGCGCATATCTCTGGGCTACGACGATAATTTACAGCTTGCATTTGTCGGCTATGTCCGTGACGTGGGCTTCAAAACGCCCATTGTCATAACGTGCGAGGACGATATGTTCAAACTCAAACAAATGCCGGCTGCTAAAAAGGCTTACCGCTCCGTAACTCTTGAAACATTGCTCAAGGATCAGGGCATTACTTACCGGCTCAACATCATGGGGGAGCAGTCGCTCGGTGCCTATCGCGTCACTGCCGACACCGTGGCCTCTCTGCTCGGCAAACTGTCAGAACAGGGCGTGCGCTCATTTTTCCGCTATGAAAACGGCGAGCCGGTGCTTTACTGCGGTGTGCTCTTTGAACGCGACTCCACCCCCTCGCAAGTGTTCAAAACCGGGCTTAACATCATTTCAGACCAGAGCCTCCAGCAGCAAAAGGCTGAAAATATGCGCCTGCGCGTTAAGGCGGTCAGCCTTATGCCGGATAATAAAAAAATCAAGGTTGAGGTCGGCGACGCCGACGGCGAACACCGCACGCTCCACACCTACAACAAAACCGAAAGCGAGTTAAAGGCGTGGGCCGAACAGGAAATTAAACGCCTTAAACGCGACGGCCTTACCGGCTCTTTTACAACTTTCGGGGCTTCGCTTGTTGACTGCCTCGACGCTATCGGGCTAATTATCGACGGCAAAAAAGCCGGAGTCTATCAGGTCAAAAAGAATGTAATTAAATACGGCACGTCCGGCTACCGTCAGGAAATAACGCTCGGGCTGCGTGTCGGCGACTAAATAAACAGTTATGGCAGATTTACGAAATATCATCAGAGAACTGGCAAAGCCCGACGGCGAGACTGTCGCGCTGGTCTGCACCGTGGACGCCGTGGACGAAAAAGCCCGCACTATCGACTGCACCCCGCTTAATGAGGGCGCCCCCTTGCTCGGTGTCAATCTCCAAGCAAATCAGGGCGCGGATTACGGCTTTTGGCTTTATCCGGAAGTTGGCAGTTTTGTTATTGTCGGCTTCATGGCAGACGGTGCCGCCGGAGTGGTCCTGAGTACTGAGAAAATCAAACAGGCCGAAGTCGTCATCGGCGATACCTCCGCCGTCATGGACGCCGACGGTTGCCGTATTAAAACCGCCAATATGTCCGCCGACATCAACGCCGACGATATAATTTTCAACGGTGGTAAACTCAACGGCCTTGTTAAAATCGACGACCTCACAAAGCGGCTTAACAAAATCGAAAACGAGATTAACAAGTTAAAGGGTATTATGGCCGGTTGGGTCCCTGTTGCTCAGGACGGCGGCGCAGCTCTTAAAACTGCCGTTGCCGACTGGAGCGCTGACACCCTTTTGCTGACAAAGCGCAGTGATTACGAAAACGAAAAAATAAAGCAATGAACGGACTACAGATAGACACAACAACCGGCGACCTCCTTGTCGCACCCTCCGGCGCTCTCATCGCCCCGGCTGACTCTTTCATTGCTGAATTTGTCATCCGCTCACTCCGTGGCGACATCAAGGAACACCCCCTCCTCGGTGCAGAAGCGCCCCTAATGCTCGCCGGCACTCCCGACCCGTTCTGGCCGGGCAACACTAAAAAAATGCTGCAAGCCTGCGGCCTCCCGGTCTCTAACCTCACACTATCCCCCGACGGGGTGGTTAATATCTCTTAGCCTATGCAGTTTATTGTCTCCGACCGCCAAACCCTACTCGACGCCGCAGTTATAGCCCTTGGCTCGGTCGCCGGTGTGTTCGCCCTTGCTCAGCGCAATAACATCAGCATAACGGCAACACTCGCCGACGGCCTCCCGCTCTCCTTTGAGCTCGAGGACGTAGTGGCCCCGGCTGTCCGCTCGGCCTATGCCGTGCAGCACATCAGCCCCGCCACCGACATACCCCGCGCCGATTATCTGGAGTTGCTCTACCAGACCGGAACACGCCGCCCGCCTGTCGCCCAGAAGTTCGACCCCGATAACGTCGGCATTGTGGTTGACAAAATCGACGAAGTGATCGCCGACCTTAACGCCGGCCGACCGCTCAACATTCAGAGCAAAAACGAACTTACACGAATTTTTCAGGACCCTTTCGACGAGGTGTTCTCTTAACTCTTTTAATCCCTCAAAATGGAACCACTCACCCAAAACGACCTCAAGCAGCTTGACACGGCCGCGCTGCTGCTTCAAGCTCAGGCCATACGCGACGCGGTGGCCGCTAAAACCGTGTCGGCCCGTCAGGTTGGCGAGCTGTTCTGCGGCCTAATTGAAGCCTGCGGCGACATCAACGCAGCCGTCAGCCTCTTTTTATCGGTCAACCTCCCGGAGATTTTGGCCGACATCGACCACCGCCTCGCCGGGGCAGACACGGCCGCAGCCGACACACGCGCGGAGCTCCAAAAGTCCGAAGCCGCCCGCGCCCGTATCGACGCGCTCATCTCCCAACTATCCGGCCAGAGCCTCGCGGCCCCTCTCCGTGTTGACATCATCAGCGCGCCCCGTACTGTAACGCTCGCCAATCCCGTGCGCCAGCAGATACGCGCCCGCCTGTTCCCTTGGTTCGGTCTCGGCTCTGTCCTCTGCATGGGCGACCACCAAGCCCTCGAAGTATCGCCCGACGGCTTCATCACTCCGCTGCGGCTTGGCCGCTCTTATGTCAATGCCGTGGCTACCTCCGACACATCTGTTTACAAAACACTTTGCATCGACGTGGTGCCCCCGCGCTGCCGCCTCACGGCCTCCGGCGCGCTCCGCCTCGACGGCAAAGGTAACATCCGCCTGACATGACACAGCCCCGACATATAAACTACAAAAGCGACTTTGTCCTCCGTGAGCGCTTCCGCGACGCTGCCGGCAAAATCGTGCCGCTCCCTGACGGGGTGGATTTTGTGCTGACCTATACAGTTAAGCACGGCCACACTTTCACAGCCTCGCGCTCCGGCAATGCTTATGAAAATTGCCTGCCCGACGGTGACGCCCTGCTTGTCATTTTCAAGGATCACGGCTTATGTGAGGGCACGCTGCGCCGCGAACTGCATTTGCAGCTAATTAACGACCTCATGCCAGACGGCCTGCAAAATGTATATTTCCCGGCCGACCCCGCCGTGGAGCTCTGGCAGTTCGCCACCGACTCCCCGGGCGTCGTGGAGTGCGACCTGTTGGCGGCATACACCCGCGGCCTGCCGTTCACTTATGAAGATTTCACCCCGGAGCAGTTGGCCGCCCTCAAAGGGGACAAGGGCGACCCGTTCACATGGGCCGACTTTACCCCTGCACAGATTGAGATCCTGAAAAAGCCGGCGACCGAAGCCGCCACCCTCGCCAATACAGCGGCAAAAAAAGCAGACACCGCCGCAAATGAGGTGCGCGAACAGGCGCAAAATCTTGCCGCCACATCGTCCGAAGCGGTCAAGACTTGTAATGCTGCCACCCAAGCCGCAAAAGCCGCCACAGGCGCCGCAGAAACAGCCACAGACAACGCACGCAACGCCGCCACGGCAACCAATGCCGAGCGTGAGCTTACAGAACAGAGCCGCCAACGCCTCGAAGCCGTGGCCGACCGTGCCGAACAGCTCGCCGCCCCAATTCCCGACGGCCTGCGCGTCATCAGCCCGGCCGTTGTCACTCTCGGCAACGACGTGCCCCAATTTATCCGCGCCCGGGTGCTCCCCGTCGGTGCGCTTCAAAATGTAATTTTTCAGGCTTTCGGCGGGGCTGCCGGGGTGGAGCCCGACGGGCGTGTGCTACCATTCCGCCCGGGTGTCGCCCGGGTGCATGTTATCCCCACGCTCGGCACTCGCTTTTATCAGACCGTTGAGCTGCGCGTCGTCGCCCCCTCTCTGCGTCTGGCCGCCCCGGGCGCGCTCCGCCTCGACTCCGCCGGCAATATCCGTTTAACTTGACATTTCACCGCAATGGCTAATTTTTTAGATAACATCCGCGACTATTTCAGCCGCCCCACACGCTCCCAGCTCCAGACGCTGGCGCGCGCCGTCGCCTCCAAAAAGGGGGTGCAGATTTCGGCAATGCTCCAGCAGCAGTCCGACTCCCTGACAAAAAAGGACATTGCCGACTGGCGAGCCGCTAACCAAATGGCTATCGACTACGAAAACCCAAACCGCTGCCGGCTTTATGATATTTACGCCGATTGCGTCCTCGACGCCCACCTCTCCGGCTGTATCGCCCAGCGCAAGGGCAAAGTGTTGCAGAAAGATTTCCGCCTCGTGGACCAGAACGGCAAGGAAAACACCGCCGCCACCGAACTGCTGCAAAGTGAGTGGTTCGCCGATTTCCTCAGCCTGTGTCTGGATTCTATCTACTGGGGGCCGACCCTCATACAGTTGGGCGACATCATACGCGACGGCGGCCCGCTCCGTTTCAATAATGTGGAGCTTGTGCCGCGTAAGCATGTCATCCCTGAATATGGGGTTGTCGTGCGCTCCCCCGGCGACGACTGGCGCGGCGGCATTTCCTACCGTGAGGGCGACGTGGCTAACTGGTGCGTGGAAGTGGGCAAGCCGCGAGACCTCGGCCTGCTACTGAAGTGCGCCCCCTCATGTATCAGCAAAAAAAATATGCTGGCCTACTGGGACGTATTCGGCGAGATCTTCGGTATGCCTATGCGCATAGCCCGCGTTAACTCTCTCGACGAAGCGGAGCGCGCAAAGGTGGAGGCGTCTCTGCGCGACATGGGCGCGGCTCAGTACATCGTGGCGAGCGACGGCACCGAAATTGAAATTAAGGAAAGCAGCCGCGGCGACGCTTACAACGTCTATGACCGCCGCGTGGACCGCTGTAACTCCGAACTGTCTAAGGTGGTGTTAAATCAAACAATGACTATTGACTCCGGCTCCTCGCTCTCGCAGTCAGAAGTGCACCTTGAAATTTTTGAGCGCACCACCGAAAGCGACGCCACAATGTGCGCCCACATCATCAACGGCCGGCTCCTCCCGCTCATGGTCCTGCACGGCTTCCCGGTCAAGGGCCTGCGCTTCCAGTGGAACAATGCCGCCGCGTTCTCTCCGGCTGAAAACCGCGAAAACCTGCGCCTCGTACTTGAATATTTCAACGTGCCGGGCGAACACATCACCGAAACACTCGGCATCCCGGTGGAGTCTCCGCGCGAAGCCAAAACACAGCCCGACCGTTTTTTCGACTGAGCCGCACCCGGTCGCTTCTGGGAGTGGCCGGGCTGCGGCGCTCATATCTCGCGTTTAACGCCGCTTTGGGCGATTTGTATAGCGACGACCTCCTGCGACTCGCAGACGCGCCAGACAAGCCCGATTTTGACGACACGGCATTTTTTGACGCTGCCGGCATGGTCTATAATGCCGGGGGCTTCGACACGTCGCAACTTTCCACCCCCGAAGCGCGCCGCCTCATCGCAGAGACTCTCAAGCAAATTAACCGCGCCATTTCCTCCGGCGTCTCCTATGAGGTGCCGGAAACGGTGCGCCATGCCCTCGAAAACAATGCTTTTATTTTCTCCGGCTTCAAGGCTTACCACACGCTCCGCGAGGTGGGCTTGTCGCTCACTACCGACACCGGCGAAATAAAGCCCTTTGAGCAGTTCCGCCGCGACGTGGAAAAAGTCAACAACCAATATAACCACAATTACCTTTATGCGGAATATAACCACGCGGTCGGGGCTTCTCTTATGGCTGAACGCTGGCAAAAGATTGAAGCCGACGGCGACAAATACGACCTGCAATACCGCACGGCCATGGACGACCGTGTGCGTGAGGATCACGCCATTCTACATAACACGACGCTGCCACCCTCTGACCCGTTCTGGGAAATGTATCTGCCGCCCAATGGCTGGAATTGTCGCTGTACGGCGGTACAGGTCCGCAAGGGCAAATATCCCCAGAGCGACCCGGCGCTCTCCATGCTCCGGGGCAACAACTGCACCGAAGCGGCCAAACAGCAGATTTTCCGCTTCAATCCCGGCAAGACGTTAGAACTGTTTCCGGCCAAGCACCCATATTTCAAAGGGCCGAAGCCGCAGCAGGTAAAGCAGGCCATTGAGGGCTACACACCTGCGGAGTGGACCCCTAAAACAGTGGCCGAAGCTGAGCAATTTTTCCGCGACAAACTCGGCGTTAACTGCTCCCTAAAAGGCTTTACTAAAACCAATATGGCACAAATTGAGTCTATTTTCCGAAGCGTGGAGCGCCATTTTCAATGTTGGCCGGAACTAAAAAAAGAAACGTTGTTTGTCGGTACCATTCGCGGTCGTACTGAGTTAATGACCTCCGCGCTGTTTGAGGAATACAAACGACTATACCCGGGACAACGTGAAAGCCTCCTGCTAGATATGGCTAAAAAATACGCCCGCAAAGCCTGTGCAAGTCCCGGTTGTTATGCCTATTCTCACGGATATGGCAAGCAGTACGGTTTAAGCGGTATTTGTTTTAACACCTCATGGGCTGGCGAAAAAATAGATAAGTCACTCGCCAGCGATGTTAAAAGCAAGTGGCACCCGCCCGGCTGCGGTACTCTTAAAGCGGTTTTTGACCATGAGCTGGGCCATGAGATTGACCGCCTGCTGGGCCTCCGCTCAAATGCAGACTTTCTCAAGCTGTTCAATCAGGAACACAGCAAGGGCAAAGCGCACATTACCGAGGTACTCTCAACCTATGGCAATAAAAATGCCGCTGAGTTCATCGCTGAGGCATGGTCCGAATATCTTAACAACGAAAAACCGCGGCCAATAGCGGTCGCGGTGGGTAATATCATTAAAAAACTATATGAAGAAAAACATCAATCTTCATCAAGCAAATAAACGCGCATTTTCTCGCGCTCCCCCTTGGGTTCAAATACAAAATTGCCCTTTTGTCCGGGCAATACATGGTCGTGACTCTCTGCCCCGTCCTCTATGATTTCAGACGGGATAAAGTCAAAAGCGGCACAGGTAAGCCCACGCCGAAAATGCTTGCAGTCCTCACACATGTAAGGTTGCGTTATTTCCTTATCGATAATATGTCCCATTGTAGCCGCAAATTTAATAATTTATTCTGGTATAACAACACTTAAACACCAATTAAATGCTCGACCCCAAGCAATTAAAGGCCGATATTCTCGAAGATATGCGCGTGGAGCTCTCCGACGAGTTCGACCGCAACTTTGAACGTAAGGGCTTTTTCTCCGACAAGTGGAAGCCTC
>CANEGK010000018.1 GCA_947427035.1 uncultured Clostridium sp. | reverse complement strand
AGGTGGAGCATACCCATGAGCCGTTGGTCTCTCAAGAGGTCTGGGACGCCGTTCAGAGGCTGGACAATCACCCCTCCAAGGGCCGCTCCGATAGTGATGGGGAAATTTCTTTGTTCGCCGGCGTTCTCTACTGCGCGGACTGCGGTTCGTCTATGCGGATTTTGAAAGACTATCGAAGCCGGAAACGCCACGAGGACGGTCACTACGGCACCTATAAAGCCTATATGTGTAACCGATACGGCAGCGGTGGCAAGGTAGCTTGTTCCATACACTACATCAATTGCAAGGTGTTGACGAAGCTGCTCTTGCTGGACATCCACGCCAAGGCGATGCTGGCCCAAAACAGTCCCGCCGCCCTCAAGGAGAAAATTCTGGCACAGAAAAACGCTGCCAGCATGGAGCAGACCAAGGCTCTCCGGGCAACACTGGCGGCGGTGGACAGGCGGCTGGCGGAACTTGAAAAGCTGGTGGTGTCGGCCTACGAGGACAAGGTGAAAGGCGTCATGCCGGAGGCCCTGTGCGTCCAGCTGATGAACCGCTACGAGGACGAACGCCGGGGCAAGCTGGAACAGCGGACGCAGCTCACCGCCCAGCTGGAGGCCACCCAGGAGGACGAGCAGGCCACAGATGAATGGCTGGCCGTTATCCGCGATTATGCCCAGCTTGAAGAACTCGACCGCCCCACGCTCCTGCGGTTGGTAAAGCGTATCGAGGTGGGCGAAAAGTACGAAATCGCCGGGGGGACCCACCGGGACATCAAAATCTACTACAACTTTGTCGGGTATGTGGAACTCTGAAATCTGTACTTCTTTATGCGAGGTTATCTAAGTATTTCTACGGGGATGAATACTTTTCTTTGATTACGATAAGATATACCAAAATAGGGTACATATATTTTGTTCAAATAATAATCTACGGTTTCTGGGGATAATTTCGATTGCTTCTTCTTTGTCGGTTCACCCTCTTGCAAAACATTCCACATAATTGCTGACGCAATAATTTTTCTTGATGCTTCCGGCAATGATAGATCCTTAGTATTAAAATGGTTCGGTTCTGGTTCGCCCAATGTATTGCCGTCAGCCGTATGCAACTTATAAAATATTTGGCCTAAATATTGAACAAAAATGCGGAGCTCTTTTCCATAAGGCTCATATCCAGCAATATCAACAATTTTGTATTCACTAACATAACGAGCGGCCTCGGTCTGAGTCTCTGGGGATATTGGCGAATTCCAATCATAATCATTCAAAAATGCAATTTTGAACGATTGCTCACAAAGCTCTAAAAAATACCTAACAATATTAGATGAAAGTGCTAAAAATACATCGAATCCAAAATACATTTTATCGCGTTTAATCTCTTTACATAGCAAATAGATTACACCACTTTTCCTGTTGTGCAACCAATCACTATATCTTTCGCTATTTGATGAATATGCTTCAAGTAGTTCCTTAAGCGTAGGAGTAAAGTGTGTTTTTTTACATAACAGGGCATAATGCATTCTGGAATTTAGTATTGGTGCTTCATCGCAAAGCAATTTCAAATAGCTTTTACAGTCATCTTCAGAACAACCTTCTTCTTTTGCTCGATTCGTAATTAATTCTTGCAATTTCTTTATGTGTGGAGGATTTTGACTTGTTTGAATGAGTTTTTCTAACTCTAGTTCAATTGAATAATTGCCCAGGTAAAATTCGATATCATCTGGTGCGGTTTCGGGAATTTTGCCTTGCTCTTTTCCCAAAGCAATTCTTTTCCGGCAAATCGATTTAATTATTTCTGGATATTGATCCTGTTCAAACCCAAGCAATAATAACTCATAATCATGAGGAGCCTCAATGGTTTCTGTCTCAGAAATAGTTTCAGATGTTTTCATCCCCTTGGGGCGAAGTCCAATGTTAAAAATAACAGGAAGCGTGCTATGCTTTATGAATGTGTTGACGATTTTCTGCTGGTATTCCTGAAGAGTTTCATATTCATCAATAAAAACTTTAAAGAGTAATTCATCTCGTCTGAGTAATTCCTTTGTTGCAATACATACATCAGTAATAAAACGATTGGCATTGACACATCTTAAATTTTGAAGAGTTTCAGAACCATTGATTTTATCTTCAATTATGTCTAAAAAGACATTACAATCTTTGCGAAAGTCCTCAATAGAATCTGTAACACTTTCAGTATTTAGCTTTTTTGAAAATGACAGGGCAAATTCTGACAACTTGCTTTCGCTTAATTTCATACTCTTATTTAACGCATAAATCAAATCAAGTATCTCTTTTAGAATGCATATTCCCAAGTATGTTTCAAAAATTGCTCCCCAATTCTTTTCTTCACGTTCCCGCATAGAAGACACAAAAGTTGTGTCAACACGATAATAGATTCCAATAAAACCTTCACCATCAAGAAGATCGGTTATCGGTCTACCATTTTTCTGAAATTCAAGAAGCTTTTGTCGCCATGAATTACATTGAAAAAACATGGTTTTTCCACTTCCGCGACATCCTTCTACTACTAAAGGTTTCCCTGTGCTATCCAACCCGGGAAAAGGAACATAGTATTTCCACAAATCTCTCATTTGCTCAGTACGATTCTCTTTGAAGGGATTGTAGTGGTTATTAGTCATTAGAATTTTTCCTCCTTAGTAGCAGCTTCCAGTCACTATTCTGTTTCCAAAAAATAGGCAAAGACCAATCTGGAATTGTTTTGTGCATAATAAAAGCAAAATCCAAATTTCTGTATCCATATAATGGGATTCCTGCATTTTTTGCAAGATTGTTAAACATATCAAAAGCCTCTGCTTTTTCCATATCATCTTTCCAAATGTATGAGGAATCTGAAAACACCCGATGCTGATCGCTGAGTTCACGAACACAAAAAATGTTTAAATCTGGGAACTCATTCCGGAGTTCTCCAATGCTCTTATTGTAGCCAAATAATGTAAGATAATTAGCAGTAGCCCCATATTTTTGGCATAAACCCTTTATGGATATTTGATTTCCACCATCATCGATCCTAGTTTCTTCCCAGAAATTCCTAAGTTGATCTCCACTTCCAACACAGTCGTCAACAATAATCAGATTATCAATTTGTCCCAATTTTAATAGTTTGTGAACCTGGTTTAGAAATTTTGATTTTTCCGCAGGGATAATGCCTTGTTGTACTAATATGCGGCATACATTATTTGCGCTTTCGTGAGGTGCATCGCTATCAAGGAGTGGGACAAAGCAAGATCTATTTACATTAGCATTGTGTGCGTTTTTTATTGCGTGCGTACTCATTGAAAAATTAGCCGCCTTTTGCTTCTCAAGAATATCTGAGTATGATAAACAATTATAGACTCCTATTTTTAAAGTGTCCGCAATATCATTCTCCGAAAAATATATTATATTTGTAAGTAATTTATAAACGAGCTCTTGCTCCTTATGAGATAGGCCTTTGAAATTACTCAACCAAGAATCAACATCTGCTTTTGTTATACCGGACCACTGTTGCTGGGAGAGCATAAAATCTATAAAAGATTTACATTTGTTTATATATAAATCATTCATCGGATGATTCCTTTCTGTAGGGATGTTTTAGGAGTTTTCGTATCTTCTGGCACAGCAACGGAGAGCTCCCGTCCTAACAAAGATACTTTATTGGCCCAACTATTCGAAAACCTGTAAAAGGCGATAACTCTGCGATATTGTGAATAAGTTGTTCAAATGTTTCTTTGCTCCAGATATTTGTATAGATGCGGTCTTCGATTTCGTTTCCAAACTTGTCAAGTTGGCCTTTGCAGGGACGCCATCCGTCTGAAATATCGGTTTTGATATTGACGACCTTAAAAGGGGCAAGAAAACCGTCTTCAATACCCTCTCGCAAGCTGTAGGTATATACGGGCTCACCGAAGTAGTCAATGTTGGAAATATATTTGGTTTCTTTTGGCGTTGCGGTCATACCGATTTGTGTGGCGGAAGAAAAATAGTCGAGGATTTTTCGCCAGTTGCTGTCTTTCTTTGCAGAACCTCGGTGACACTCATCAACAATGATGAGATCAAAGAAATCTTTATTGAAGAGCTTTGCAAAAAGTTCCACGGTATCTTCCGAGCTTTCGTCTTCTTCATTTTCACTATTTCCCGCAAGCTGTTGATAAAGGGCGAAATATACCTCATGCGAAGTTATGGTAACGGGATCATCTTTTGCAAAGTTGATCTTATGTATTGTTTTTTCAAGGGGAGAAAAATCCTGCTGAATCGACTGATCTACCCAAATGTTTCGATCTGCCAAATACAAAACTTTCTTTTTGAGTCCGCTTTTCAATAAGCGATAAACGATTTGGAACGCCGTATATGTTTTACCAGTGCCGGTTGCCATGACGAGAAGTAAGCGGTTTTGCCCTGCGGCTATGGCCTCGACGGTGCGGTTTATCGCGTTGCGCTGATAGTATCTCGGATCGTAAGTATTTTGACTGGAATAATAGGGTTGACTGATAACTGTCTTTTCAGCGTCAGAGATACCTTTACCACCGTTTGCTTCGCTTTCATAGCGAGCAGTAAGCTCGTCCAAAGTTGGAAATTCATCCATAGGCAGTGTGCGTTCCAAATCGGTCAGAAGGTCATGCTCTTGAAAACCATCGCCATTTGAACTGTACGCAAACGGAATATCCTGCATCTTTGCATAGGTAATCGCCTGCTGTAAGCCATAAGAAACAGAATGATTGTTATCTTTAGCTTCAACAATAGCAACCGGTTTATTTGGGTTCAAATACAAGACATAATCAGCTTTCTTGGGCTTTTCTCTGGTTACAATGTTACCTTTCAAATTAATACGACTGTCGGTTATTCTGGTTTCCATTGTCATACGGTCAAGACCCCATTTTGCCAGTATGGCAGGGGTAATAAACTGCAGCTTTATATCTTCTTCGGTCATTTGTTTCTTATCTAAAATCACTGTTATCCCCCGCTTTCGCTATATCCATCGAACTCCGGTTATCATAATTCTTCCATCTTAAATGTCGTATAACCCTCGTAGTAGTAACTGTGGTCGATGCCTTTCATGTAGACCTCGCGGCTATTGATATCATCGGTCAGAGCGCCCTTGAGTATATACTTAATTTCGATATCCTTGATCGGGCTGCGCTCCATGGCAAGCAGATAATCTTCTTTATCCACCTTGCTCCAATCGATAACCCTACCAAGCTCTTTCTTGAAAATACAATCGAGCCAAATGCGAGTGCTGCGCCCATTTCCTTCTCGGAAGGGGTGGGCAATATTCATCTCCACATACTTCTCGACAATCTCATCAAATGTGGATTGCGGCATCTTGTCGATGTTGTCGAGCGCCGCCTGAAGATACATCACCGGAGCGAAGCGGAAGTTGCCCTTTGCAATATTGACGGTGCGCAGTTCGCCGGCAAAATCGTAGATCTCGTCAAAAAGATACTTATGAATCGCCTTGAGCGAGGAAAATTTTCCGGCTTCGAGACGGTCGAGCATACCGGTCTCGAATAACTCAAGAGCCTTTTTCTTACTGATGCGTTCTTCCTCGCGGGCTAAGTCAGCTGAGCTTTGAAGCCCCAATTTATTTTCAAGTGCCATAATGCACCTCCGAACTCACTGCTCCGCCGCCACGCCGGATTTCATCCACGCATCGACTTCGCTGATCTTAAACTTCCACAACCGCCCGATTTTGGCGGCGGGCATACTGCGCCGGTCGATCCAGTCGAGAATGGTGTCCCGGCTGACGCCCAGATACTCCGTAATCTCCTTCATGGAGACCCAGCGCTCAATATTTTGATCCATCAGAAAGAGCCATCCTTTCTTCGCATACAATTTACCAAGTATATTATAACACGCTTCGGCAGAATCTACAACGGATTTTTGTGGGGTTATGCGGAGTAATCCTGATTTTACTCTGATAAAAAAGGATAGGGGCAGCAGCAACAGCTACTGCCCCTATCCCTTTTCGCATATAGCGTTTTACTTGATCCAAACCACAGCCGCATTGAAATTGCTGAACTCGTAGTCGCCGTAAGCAAAAGCGGTGCCGAGGTTGTAGGAGCCGTAGGAGAAGTACATCGTCACCTGATAGCCCGGATTGAGTGACTGCGCCTCCGCTGCTAACTGCTCGGTAGCTCGTCCAATTTCGTCGGCACTGAACGATTTCCACCAAGCCTTAAACTCATCCATGCTTAAGCTGCCGGAATAGACGGCGGTAAAGATCTTCTCGCTGCCGTAGTTCGTTACCGGTTTCTCCTTGATCTTCCATGCTACGGCGAAATCGGAAGCCGTCTCCTGCGGTTGTGTGGGCTTTGTGACGGTGGCAAGCTTCTTGGCACTATCATATCCCACCTCCAGCCCATACGCCTCAGCCAGCGCCCGCAGCGGGGCGTAGGTGGTGCCGTTCACCGTGAACACCTGCACTTTGTTCCCCTTGGCGTCCACGGGGCGGAAGATCTCGCCGTCCACCAGCACCTGAATGGGATAGACGGTGAGCTTGAAGCTGCCGTCAGACGCCAGCGCCGAGACCGGCAGAGCGATCAGAGTAAGGGTGATGAGCGCCCCGGATAGAAAAGAACACAATTTGGATTTCATGGCAAAGCCTCCGTTCGTTTTGATGCTTCCAGCATAGCGGATGGAGGCTTTTCGGACAATTCTGTGATTTTTAAAATTGCAGAAAATTTATTGAGGGGGTTTCGTTTTTTGCCTTTTTTGTGCTGTTGAGGGATAGAGAGAATTTTTTGAAATCGGGTGAGAAATTTTCGGGTTTTCGGTGCTGTTGTAGAGTAGAGAAATTTTTATGTAGAAGAATTTCGTTATCGTCGGGAAATGTCCTGTTGGGAAGCAGGAAAAATTTTTTAAATTGCGGTTTAATTTTTCTCCGTTTTTTTGCTGTTGTGGAGTGAGGGGCTTTCCTCCCTCTGGGCACGGCTCCGGTTACATAGCTGAAAGGAGGAAACACGCTATGAAAAAAGCAGAGCTCAAAGAGCTTTATCAAATGATGTTCCCCGAGTATCCGGACATTGTAACCGTTCGGCAGCTGCAAGAAATGCTGGATGTCAGCCGGGCAATCGCCTACAAGCTGATTGGCGACGGCTATATCCCTGCGGTCAAGATTGCCGGAGCCTTTAAGATCCCGAAGGTGAATGTCATTAACTTCGTGATGGAGGAAGGCGAACGGCGTGCCGGGTGAGCGTCCTATAAGTAAGTATATAACTAAGTCATTAACTACCCGAAAGAGAGAATACCAGTATGAAAATTGAAAACAAGGTTTACAGCGCGGCAGAGATGAAGGAACGGGAGATCTTCACAGCGGATTACCGCTTCATGGATACGCCCTGCACCGTAGTTGGAACGCTCGTTTTGAAAGCACAGGCTCGCGGGAAAATGCTCCGCCTGTTCTTCCAGCTGGAGGACGGAAGCAAAATCATCACCGTAGTCTACTGGTGGCAGAAGTATCTGGGCTTTTATGAGCAGCCCGTAGGCGCTACCTTTCTCCTTCGGTATGTAAAGAACAATAAGGGCGGTATCCATCTGGACAGCGCCGAAGCGGTAGACAGGAGTATGTGTAATGCCTGTGCGCAGGAACAGCGAGCATAGGGTCTGTGTTGCCACCGACCCGGCAGCTATGGCTGAAAGGGGCGATTGCCCCTGTAACCCCAACAGAAAGGACTGACTTTTATGCGAGAAAGAACCACTGCAATCAACATTCGCGTGACTGAAAATGAGAAGCAAAGGATGGAGAAATCAGCCCGGCTTTGCGGGCTTTCCCTCTCCGCTTACCTGAGAAAATTAGGGCTTGGAAAGCAGGTTAAGGCGGTTTCTCCACCAGAGTTTTACGAAGTTTACCGGCAGCTAAAGGCACTCAAGGAGCGGCGAAAAGCGCTGCCTGAAAGCGAAATTGATCGTGCCTTTGATGACATTCTTCAGGGCTTCCTGCTCGCCTACCACGCCATGAGCGGGAGTGAATAAGCCGTGGCGGTGACGAAAATCTGGGCGGTCAAGGACAGCGTCGGGCGGGTTCTGGACTACGCAAAGAACCCCGAAAAGACCACCTTTTTCGACCTGAAAGCGGCGCTTCACTATGCCGGGAACAAGGATAAAACCGTCATGGAATCAGAGAAAACCATGTTTGTCACCGGGGTAAATTGCGCTGCGGATACCGCCGTGCAGGAGATGATCGCGGTGCAAAAGCGCTTTGATAAGACCACCGGCAATGTGGCGTACCATGCCTATCAGAGCTTCAAGCCGGGCGAGGTCACGCCGGAATTATGCCACCGGCTGGGCGTGGAACTGGCTCAGAAAATGTGGGGCGACAAGTATCAGGTACTGGTGGCAACTCACTTCAACACCGGCACCTATCACAACCATCTGGTGGTCAATGCAGTGGGACTATGGGACGGAAAAAAGTTTGATTGCAGCAAGCGCACCTACTACCGGCTGCGGCAAATCTCCGATGAAATCTGCGCCGAGCATGGGTTGCCCGTCATCAAAAATCCTTCCGGCAAGACGCCCCGCAAGCTCTATTTCGCGGAGAAAAACAGCGAGCCCACCCGCTATAATCTCATGCGGGAAGCCATCGACAAAGCCCTTACCATGAGCACCAACGACACCATGTTTTGCTTTGCCATGAAGAAGCTAGGCTATGTGGTAGATCTGAATCCCCGCCACAAATACGCGACCATTCGCTCGGTGAACGGCGGAAAAGCCACTCGGCTGTATCGTCTGGGCGAGGAATACGACCGTGATGGGATCCTCCGGCGAATACGGGAGACCCAGCAGAACAACCGGGCAGAAGCCTATCGTTTGTACAACGAATTCACCGGCAAGAAGCCTATGGGGACAACCATCCAGCCCCGGCAAGCGAGGGTGAAAGGCAGTTTGCGGACGGCAAAAAAGATTACCGGACTGCGTGCCGTTTATCTGCGCTACTGCTACCGGCTGGGCTACCTGCCGAAGAAAAACCGGCATAAGCCGCTGTCACCGGAGGCGAGAGAGGCATGGCGGAGAATTGACCGAACCACAGCGCAAATCACCTTGATTGACCATGCACATTTGCATGACATGGCGGCTGTAAAGCGGTTTATTCAAACCACAGACGCCGAAATAACGCTGCTGACTGACTTCCGCGAGAGCCTGCGCGGAAAGCTGAGAGCTTGCCGCGAGCCGGAGGAAAAAGCCGCGCTGACCGCCAAGCGAGACGACTGCACCAAGGCGCTGGCGGCGCTTCGCAAAGATAAGAAAACCGCTGAGGGTATCCTCAGCGATCAGCCGAACATGAGAGAAACCATTCAAATTGAGGAGCGTATGCGGCAGCAAAACACCGCCCCTAATCAACACAGAAAGAGAGAATATACACGATGACAAAACGAAAATCCGACTTTGAACTGCCCACCTTGGATGATCTCTTTTCCTCTCAGGAGGAGCGGGACGATGCCAAGCTGGAACGAGTTCAAATGATCCCTTTGGGGGAACTGCACCCCTTCAAAAATCACCCGTTCAAGATTCAAAGCAATGAGGAAATGGAGCGCATGATTGAGAGCATCCGCAAGGTGGGAGCCATCACTCCGGCGCTTGCCCGCCCCATACCCGAGGGTGGCTACGAGCTGATTTCCGGACACAGACGGCTGGCGGCGTGTCAGGTGCTGGGGCTGGAAACCATGCCGGTGATCGTCCGGGAAATGTCCGATAACGAGGCGGTGATCGCTATGGTAGATGCCAATTTGCAGCGGGAAACGATTCTGCCCAGCGAGAAAGCTTTTGCTTATAAGATGAAATTGGAGGCGATAAAACACCAAGGTAAAGCTTCTATGCAAGTTGCAGAGAAGTTGCTTAGCGTAGAGAAAGTGGGAAATGATGCCGGTGAAAGCAAAGACCAAGTGAGAAGATATATTCGACTAACCCACCTGATTCCGGAGCTGTTGGAATTGGTGGACGAGGGCAAAATCGCTTTCAATCCTGCGGTAGAGTTGTCCTACTTAGACCCTGCCCAGCAGAAGATTCTACTGGACGAGATGTCTTTGAACGACTGCACACCCTCCCATGCACAGGCAATCCGGCTGAAGAAAATGGCGCAGGATTATGTGCTGTCCGATGCTGCCATCGGCGAAATTTTAGCCGAGGAAAAGCCCAATCAGCAGGAGCAGATTCGGTTCAAGCGGGAGGATTTCAAGCCCTATTTCCCCGCCCACTATACCGATGAACAGATGAAAAAGGACATCGTCAAGGGCTTGGAGCTGCTCAAGCGTCAGAGAGAACGAAACCGCGAGGCACGCTGATTCGTATCAATACGAATGCGACGAAACAAATCGCACAGTGGAGAGAAACCGAAGCCGGTGCTATTCTATCAGTGCCGGTTCGGAGTTCCGTTCTGCAAATACGACATAGGAGGTTCAACAAATGGTAGCAGGACACTTATCCGTAAAGCACGGCAACTACTATGCCGTACTCAATTACAAAAACGCCAAAGGCGAGCGAAAAACAAAATGGGTGGCGCTGGGACTGCCCGAAAAGGGAAACAAGCGCAAGGCAGAAGCCGAGCTTGCCAAGCTGCGGGCGGAATTTGAAATTCCCGAGGAGGTAGGCGACCTGAGCAGCGATATGCTGTTCGCGGACTATCTTCTGGAGTGGCTGGAGATCGCCAGAGGACGCATTGCGATTGCGACCTATTCCTCTTATTCGGGGTTAATCAAAAGTTCCATAGCGCCCTACTTCCGCAAAAAGAAGCTGACCCTACGGGAACTGGAAGCCAGACATTTGCAGATGTTTTATTCCGAAATGCTCAAAAAGGTGAAGCCCAACACTGTGATCCACTATCACGCAGTCATTCATTCCGCCCTCAAATATGCGGTCAAGACCGATATGCTGGTGCAGAATGTGGCAGATAAGGTGGACAGGCCGAAGAAAACAGCTTTCAGCCGGTGTTTCTCTCGGCGGAGGAAATGCAGAAGATGTTTGAAGCGCTGCGCGGGACAAGGCTGGAGCTGCCGGTGCTGGTCGCCGCCTTCTACGGCTTCCGCCGTGGGGAGGTGTTGGGGCTGAAATGGGACGCTATCGACTTTGAACGGAACACTATCTCCATCAAGCGCACGGTGACGACCATCTCCACCGATGACGGCAAGCAGCGGGACATTGAGCAGCAGTCCGCCAAGACAAAATCCAGCCTACGGACCCTGCCGTTGATCGGCAGTTTTCGGGACTATTTTCTGCAAGTGAAAGAGGCACAGGAGCTGAATAAGCAGGTTTGCGGAAACTGCTACAACTACGAATACGACGGCTTTGTATTTGTGGATGAGATGGGAGAGCGCATGAAAGGAAATTACCTGACCAGCGCTTTTCCAAAGTTTCTGGAACGGCACGGCCTGCGCCGGATGCGCTTTCATGATCTTCGCCACAGCTGTGCCAGCTTATTGCTTGCCAACGGCGTACCTTTAAAGCACATTCAGGAATGGCTGGGGCACAGCGATTTTACCACCACGGCAAATATCTATGCCCATCTGGACTACCGTTCTAAAATCACTTCAGCGCAGGCCATGGAAACGGGACTTGCGTTGCCCGAAAGCGGCAATTTCGGAAGTAAGTGGAGCAATGTGACCTGATGTTGGAGAGAACAAAACCATGTCACGCTGTGACCACTTGTCTTTGGAAAACAGCAAAAGAAAAAAGCCTGAAATCGGCTTGATTACAGGCTTTTTCGTTGGCGGAGGGCGTGGGATTCGAACCCACGTGCCGTTTCACCGGCAACTCGATTTCGAGTCGAGCTCGTTATGACCACTTCGATAGCCCTCCGTGTGTATTTCCACCCGCTTTTTTCCTCGCTCATTTTTCAGTCAAAAAACTTTTGGAGAGAAAAGCAGGAGAGAACACCAAAAAATATTCGATTTTTGATTTTGGAAGTCCTTGCGGTGCAAGGGTTTCCGGCGGACGAAGCGGACAGATGACCCAAGCATTTCGAGTCGAGCTCGTTATGACCACTTCGATACCGCTCCATGTATTGCTGCTGCGCGGGCAAACGTCCTGCGACTTATCTACAATACACTATTTTTGCGCAAATGTCAAGAAGCAGATGGGCTTCCGGGCGCATTTCCGCTGCCGGGCAGGGAGGTTCCGTCTTTCAGAAAAGAGCGCTTGATGGCGTCGGCCAGCAGGTGGGGCGATAAGAACTCCTGCAAATCTTCGGGGACGTTATAGCCCACGCGGCCGGTGTACTGGTAGCCCAGCGCGGCGTAGATAAAAAGGGACAGGCTGGCGGAAAAGCGGCTTTCTTCAAAAATCCCCTTGTCGCGGAAGAGCAGAATTTTCTGCACCGCGGCCTGAATGGAACCGCGCAGGCAGGAAACCATCAAATCCCGCGTCGGCTGGTCGGACACAGGGGCGGAAGATGTGCTGCGCAGAAGGGCGCTGGAAAGCGGCTCGCTGTAGCTTTGTGAAAACAAAAGGGTGTCGATCAGCAGGCAGAATGCCTCGACAGGATCGGCCGTCTCCATGACGCCGGTCCCTTCCAGAATATCGACGTCCGTGATGCGGCGGAGTTCATATTCAAAAAATTCACACAGCATATTGGTCTTGGTCTTGAAATAATAAATAATACCGCTGGGCTGTAAATAGCACCGCTTGGCGAGCTCGGAAAAGGTGACGGCTTCCAGCCCCTGTGTGAGAATCAGTTCTTCAATCGCGTCAAAAATCAGCTGTTTCGTGGGGTGCAACTCTTCCATAACCGGCCCTCCCACAGGCATTTTTCTACATTATACAGTTTTTTTGGGCTTTTGTACAGATTTGAATGACATTCTATACAATAGTATGGTATAATGTTAAAAATTTCGTATGAACCCAGAGCGAATGAAAAGGAGGAAAAGAGAATGAAAAAGCTCACAGCGATTCTTTTGGCGGCGGTGCTGCTTTTGTCGCTGCTGGCAGGCTGCTCGCAGAAAGACGGGCAGGAGCAGGGAGGGCAGCAGCCCGAAAACAGCGGCGGCGGACAAGGGGAGGACGTCCAGCAGCCCGAAGCTTCGGGGCGCGACAGCATGACCGTTGCACTGAGTGCCGACGTTGGGACCTTTGACCCGTATGTCGCATCGCAGGATCAGGAGCTGTCGCTGGCGCGCAACCTGTACGATTCGCTGACGTGGCTGGTCGCCGGGCAATCGGAACCGACCATGCGCATTGCCGAAAAGTACGAGCTGAGCGATGACGGAACGGAATACCTGTTCACACTGCGCGACGACGTGTATTTCCACAACGGCGAAAAGCTGACGGTGGACGATGTGCTGTACTCCTTTGAAAAATTCCGTGCGGCGCCTGCGACCATGGGCTTTGCCGCGTACATCGACACGGTCGAGGCCGTGGGGGACAACCAGGTGAAGGTTACCCTGCTGGCGCCCAGCGGCTCCTTCTTTGAAAGCCTCAACTGGCTGGCCATCGTGCCCAAAGCGGCGCACGAGGCAGCTAACGGAGATTTCAGCACCAACCCTGTCGGCAGCGGCGCGTACATGCTGTCCAGCCAGACGGCCGGCGTGCAGTTTGAAATCAAAGCGTTTGATCAGTATTACCTCGGCCAGCCCGAAATCAAAACGGTGACCTATAAAATCATCCCCGATCAGTCGACGGTCGCCGTCGCCCTGCAAACCGGCGAAATTGACTATTCCAAAAATGTCGCCTTTACCGCCATTCCCGAGTTGGAAAAGGCCGAAAATGTCGACTGCGGCGTGCGCCCGACCAGTTCGATTTTCTTTGTCTTCCTCAATACGGAAATCGCGCCCTATGACAATGCGCTGGTGCGTAAGGCCATCAACATGGTCATGGACAGGGACATGTGCAATACCGTCATGTATGAAAGCTACGGCCAGACGGCCGACCAGATGCTCAGCACCAGTGTGTTCGGGCATTCCGAAAAACTCAAAGGTTATGACTATGACGCAGAAAAGGCCGCCGAGCTGCTGGCCGAAGCCGGCTACCCCGGCGGCGCGGGCTTCCCGCCCGTCACCATCGAAACCATCGAGGCTTACAGCCGTGTCGCGCAGGTGGTGCAGAACGGCCTGAGCAGCATCGGCATCGCGGCTGAGATTCAGGTGCAGGAGCAGAACGCCTTTATCGGCCGCGCTCTGCAGGGCGACGTGCCCTTCGGCATCCTGAGCATCGGTCTTGGCGGCGACGCTTCGGCCTGGAGCGTCATGTTCAAAAGCGGCGAGCAGTTCAATCTGGCGCGGTACAGTAGCGGGGAATTCGACGCGCTGTTTGACGAAGCGGGCAGCGAGCGCGATTCGGCGCGGCGGCTGGAGCTGTATGAGCAGGCCTTCACCATTCTGGAAGACGAGGCCGTCTGGGTGCCCCTGCTGTATGTGTCCATCTGCCACGGCTGGAACTCTGCGTTTGACGTGGATCGGGCGCTGGAGGTTGGCGACAACAATATTCAGCCCTTCTATGTGACGGCAAAATAACAAACCCGCAGGCAGCGGCCCGAAAGGGCCGCTGTTTTTTACTTGCAGTTTTTGAAAGATAAATAATATTTTGCATAATAAAAGCCGAGTATTAAACGTTTACATAATTAGGTGTTTTGGTTGTTGACTTTGCGCCGGTTAACCGCTCTGCAACTTATTTTGTTGAAGGATAGGAGTAAGCTGGAAAGCGCTGAGATAGAGTGAAACTTTGATAAAACACTCGGCAATATTTTCAATGTTGCCTTGAAAAAGGGTGATTTGATGAAAAAATACGCAAATAAAATCGCGGCTGCCGCAGCAGGAGCTGTCATCTTGTCGGTTTTGCTTTACTGTACAGCGTCCTGCATCAGTTGGTCCATGACGGCGCGCTATGCCTTGACAGCGTATGACGTAACCAAAATGCCGGCTTTTGTCACAGCGCAGCGATATATCGCCCTGTTCAGCTTCATTTTCCAGGGCGGCTGGGGCGTATTGCCCGCCGTCCTGGTGCTCGGCGTGCTGGCGTCGCTGTGCGGGGCAGGGCGCCTGTGTCGTGCGCTGCTGGTGGTGTTGGGCCTGTGTCTGCCGATGGCAGTGTTGACCGAACGGCTGGCAGCTGCACGTTTTTTGCCGGCGCATGTCCCGTCAGCGCAATTTTACCTGACGCTGATCGCTGGATTTCTCTGGCTATTCGCGATGATGGGCGTCGCTGCGCTATACCAGAAAGCGTTTGTGTGGCTGTTGGGGCCGCAAAAGCCGGTTGTATCACGGCACACCACTGTACGGTGCGTGCTCCTTGCCGCAGGGGGATACGTTCTGTGGGTTGCGGCCATCTGCGGGCTGATGCTGCTGAGCAGCCGCCTGACAGATTATTATCTTTCGGCCGGCATTTCGGCAGCGTCCAGTCTGCCGCTACGCTATTTGCATCAGCTTGAAGCCCAAATGGTACGCGCCGTGGCGCACGTCGGGCCGGGCCTGATTCTTCCGGCTGGCGCGTTTCTGTATATTGTGGCGCGGGCGGGTAAACTGGCGGCTGCTCTGTCGTGGGGTGCAATGTCGCTGGCCTCGGCGCCGGTTGTCTATTTGTTTGTCTATATGACCGGGGCGCTTGGTTTCCCTGCGCCGGGAGCGATCAATTACATCGAACTGTTACTTCCCTGCGCCGCAGGGCTTTTGTGCGCGCTGGCGGCCGCTCTGTTGGCGGCACTGGGCCTGGAAACAGTTGGGAAGCTGGCACGCCGTTTCAGCATTTCCGCAAAATAGTCTGTATTTGCTTGCCGAAGCGCCGGAATTCTGATAAAATAAACCAATATAGAGAAATTTTGGATAAAAACGCGCTGCGGGGGCAGGGGGTATCGACGTGCTTATTTACGGCTTTTCGACGCTTGAGAGTGAAGACGATCGGCAGCTTTTGACCGAGCTGGTCAGCAGGTATGAGAGCAGCATGTACAATATTGCCAAGTATTTTGTAAAATCGGACGTCGATGCCGAAGATGTTGTCAGCGAATCGTTTTTGAAGATTCTTGAAAATTTTTCTAAATATAAGGCGCTTCCGCGTAATGGACGCGAGGGCTGGATCGTTGTTATAGTAAAGAACACTTCCCGCGATCTGCTCAGGCGCAGCAAGCGGATCAGCTGGCTGGAGGATCAGGTGGAAGAGCCGGCGGTGGAAACCGACATGGACAGCGAACTGGCTTATGCCGATTTGGTGGAGGCCATTCGCAGTATGCCGGAAAGCTACCGCGAGATCATGGAACTGAAATATGTGCTTGAATGGTCAAATGTCGAAATCGCGAAACATCTGGGCGTGTCAGAAAACGTTGTGGGCGCCCGCCTTTTCAGAGCAAGGGAGAAGCTGAAACAGCAACTCAGACAGGAGGGGAGTTATCAGTGAAGGACTACGACAACAGCAGACTGGACGAAAGGTTAAAGCAAGCATTGCTGCAAGCGGCCCGCAGAGATTATGAGGAGCTGCTGGCCGGTCAAGGTGAAGAGAAGATCGTGTGGAGTACGCAATATCTGCGGCGCAGGCGAAAAATGCTGCGCAACCCGGACAGATATTTGCGTGCTTCTTTGCGTCCGGGGTGGAAAAAGGTGCTGCACGTGGTGTCGGTTGCTCTGGTGGCGCTGTGTCTGGCAGCCGGCGCCGTTCTGTTCAACCCGACGGCCCGGGCACAGCTGATGCAGTTTTTTATGAAAATGTTTGGAACATATAGCGACTTGATTATGAACGAACCGGACCCCGCGCACAATTCGGCTGAGATGGCTGAATGGACTTTTGCATGGATGCCGGAAGGGTTTGAAGAGGTCGCATTTGAAAAATGGGTTAGCAATTACACATATAGCTATAGTGATGGAAAGAATTTTATTTACCTGGATCAAACGCCTGCTACTTCTGAATACAGACCGCAGTTGGATAATGAGCACGCAACTGTGTCAAACATTAAAATTAATAAGGCAAGAGGTACGTTGTTTACTGCTGTAGATGAAGGCGGATTAAACTATGTGTTTTGGATTGAAGAAGCGGACAATACGGCCTTTTTACTGTATGGCAACACCGAACCGGAAGTTTTGATGAAAATGGCGGAAAGCCTCGAAAAAAAATAATTTCAAAAAAATTGTCATTACGCGTAATGAAAGCCCCCTCTCAAACGTTTATATTACAGAGACAGACATGATGAGACAATTTTTGCGCTCGGCCTGACTGTCACCATTTGTACGAAAGGAGGTGCAGGCCATGAAAAAACGCAAAGTTGCGGTTGCCCTGCTTCTGGCGTGCATCATGAGTCTTGCGGTTGTCGCGCAGGCGGCGGCAAGGTGGAATAGTACAGCTGTCTGTACACCCGGCATTTCGATTTCCGGTGGATCGGCAGCGTGCTCTTTAACGGTTCACGCCCAAAATTCATCGGATAAAATTACAGCGGACATCCGGCTGTATGCGCCCGACGGATCTCTGCTCGCCGTGTGGGCGAAAGAGGCGACGGGAAGAATGAATTTTGGTGATACCTATCCGGTGAGCGCATCCGGTACCTATCGGATGACGATCTCCGTCGATGTCTCCGGCAAAAATGGCAGCGACCATATCGAAAATGAAGTGACATCGACAAAGAACTAGCATCGGTCTTAATTGCTGCATGTAGACGGGGGTTTCGGCGCCCTCGTTGCATAGCCCGAACGGCCTGCCCAGCGGCAGCGCTTACTAGGGGGGCAATTGGACAGCGCCGTCGATATTCCGCCACGTTTGTGAATCGGCCTGTGAAGCCAAGGGACTCACCGCCCTACATCACCGCAGGCTGGCACAGGCGTCCGAGGACGGCCAAGCGTTTGCATAGCGATCACAGGAATTGTGCGGCAGCACAGAATCGCTTTGCCCCCTGCGCCTGACGTCCGATCAGCGGAATAGAAGCGGCGTGTATAAAAAGAAAAAGCCCTGATACGTATGTATCGGGGCTTTTTCCTCTCTAACCGCACAAAAACGGGGACAGACCCGTTTGACAATCCGCCGATATCGGCGTATAATAAAAACAGAAAAAGGGCGCTGTTGCAAGGCGGTCAGCCCAAAAGATTTTGGTTAAGAAATAACCGCAACTCTTGGGGGAGGGCGGTTATTTCTTTTGCGTTGCACGCTGTCTATTTTGCTTTTTGTTTGACAACCTGCTGATGTTAGCATATAATAGAGACAGAAAAAGGGCGCTGCTGCAAGGCGGTCAGCCCAAAATGTTTAGGTTAAGAAATAACCGCAACTCTTGGGGGAGGGCGGTTATTTCTTTCTGCCAATTTGTAGAAACAAACCGGCAATGCCAATGAGTACCAACGTAAAGGCAAAAAGCCCGTCGTATGTAACCATCAGCATCACCCCCTTTCGAAAATGCCCCGGAAAATCCGCAGATTTTCGGGGCCCCGTTTCGGGAGTGGCTAACCGCCTGTCCGTATTTGCAACAGCGCCTGCTTTTATTGTACCACATGTCGCCGCACGCTGTCCATGCCGTTGTATGGGGCCTGCGGCGGCTTTTTTAATTTAATGGGTTGTTTTGCGGATGACGAGGTTGCCCAGCCATTGAATCAGGCTGACGAGCAGCAGCAGAATAAGAACGCTGACATAAGTGACGTCCATCTGGTTGCGCTGGTAGCCGTAACGGATGGCAAAGTCGCCCAGCCCCCCGCCGCCCACCGCGCCGGCCATAGCCGTCAGGCCGACCAGGCTGACAAAGGTGATGGCCGCGGCGCGCACAATGCCGGGAATGCATTCGCGCAGGTAGACGCGGGTGATAATGCCCAGCGGGCTGACGCCCATAGACTGCGCGGCCCGCACCAGCCCTTCGGGCAGCTCGGACAGCGCGCTTTCGATCTGGCGGCTGAAAAAGGGGACGGTGCCGAAAATAAGCGGCAGAATGGCGCCGCGGGTGCCGATGGCCGTGCCGACAACGGCGCGCGTCAGCGGAATGAGCGCAAAAAGAAGAATGATAAAGGGAATGGAACGGAAAATATTGATCGCTTTGTCCAAAACGGCGAAGACAGCGGCGCTTTGCAAAATGCCCCCGCGCCGCGTCACCGTCAGCAGAACGCCGAAAACAAGCCCGAAGGCAAAGGAAATCAGCCCCGACACCAGAATCATGGCCAGCGTCTGCCCGCAGCATTCCCATAACTCGGGCAGCTTGCCCATGACGTTAGGAATGAGTTTTTGCAAAAGATTTTCCATCTAAAATGACCTCCACTCCCACATTTTTTTCGATCAGATAGCGCACGGCCTGGTCCAGCTGTTCGCGCTCGCCGCCCGCGACGATGACCAGTCCGCCGACCGGCGCGCCCTTTACCAGCTCGAGACTGCCGAAAATAATGCTCATGTCAACGCCGAAGCGGCGCGAGACGGTCGAAATCAGGGCGTCGGAAACATTGTCCGCCGTATAGGTCAGGCGCAGAAGCAGTTCGCCCGGCCCGGGGGCAACGGCCGGGGAGCCGTCCGCAATCAGCTCATGCACCTGCTGCAAATGGGTCGCCGCGCCGACAAGCTCGCGCGTAACGCTGTGCTGCGGGTCGGAAAAGACGCTGTACACCTCGCCTAGTTCGACGATTTGGCCGCTCTGCATGACGGCGACGCGGTCGCAGATCTCTTTGACAACGGCCATTTCATGCGTGATGACGACAATGGTCAGCCCCAGCTTGCGCCCCAGTTCGCGCAAAAGGCGCAGAATGGCGCGGGTCGTCTGCGGGTCGAGCGCCGACGTCGCTTCGTCGCACAAAAGGACCTGGGGGTTGAGCGCCAACGCGCGCGCAATGGCGACGCGCTGCTTTTGCCCGCCCGAAAGCTGCGAGGGGTAGGCTTCGGCCTTGTCGGGCAGGCCGACCAGCTCCAATAGCTCGGCGGCGCGCGCGCTCTGCTGCTGGCGGCTCATGCCGCTGCCTTTGAGGGGGAACATGACGTTTTGCAGTACGGTGCGCGAGGCCATCAGGTTAAAGTGCTGAAAAATCATGCCGATGCCGCGCCGCTTTTCGCGCAGCTCTTTTTCGCTGACGGCCGTCAGCTCGCAGCCGCCGACCGTCACGCTGCCCGAGTCGGGGCGCTGGAGCAGGTTGATGCACTGCACCAGCGTTGATTTCCCCGCGCCGGACAGGCCGATGATGCCGAAGATTTCGCCTGCGCCGACGTGCAGGCTGACGTCGCGCACCGCTTCGACGCTGCCCGAGGACGAGACAAAGGTTTTGCAAATGTTTTTGAGTTCTATCAAAAAGGGCACCTCCCGGGTAAGATTGCAAAAGAAAAGGCAGGAAGCCGCCGAACGCTTCCTGCCGGTACGCACACCGCTTTCTGTCAAGCGGAACACAAGCTGTCACAGGCGGGCGGCAGGCGGACAGGAAAAAGCATGGGCATCGCCATTCTGGCCATGTCCATCGCCATGCACATCGCGGCATATCGCCTGTAAACCGTCATGCGGCAGTCTCCCCTCTGTGTACTAAATTCTGAAGCTGATCATAGCATATGGTAAAGAAAAAGTCAATGAGTTTCGATAAAAATAAACTATCGATAAAACGCCGCCGCTCTTTTCGCGCATTGTTTACAGCAAGTTTTAAATAAACTGATTGATTCTTGCAGACAAATATAATATAATGGTAAAGCCGGGGCAAAAGCCCTGCGCAGAACATACGGCAATTGCCCCTGCCGTGCCGGCCGGGGGGTCAGCGGTCCCCTGTAACCCGAAGCCCGCTGTACGCGGGGGCAATGAAGCAGTTGAGGATTGTACGATTCACCGCCGCTCCGCATTCAAAGCTGTGAGAGGCCGGTCCCGCGCAACGTGAAGCCGTGAACCATGTCAGGCGGGGAACCGAGCAGCATTAAGCGGCGCCTTGCGTGTGCCGCGGGTTCACCGACCTTGAGCCGAGGATGCGGATACCGGGTGAAGCGTACCGTTCGAAATGCCTTGCACGGCAGGGTCAATTGCCGTATTGATTCGACAATCTCGGTTGTCGAATCAATTTTTATCCGCGGAAGGAGGCGGCTTATGGCGCACCTGGCCTTGTACCGCAAATGGCGCCCGCTCAGTTTTGACGACGTCTGCGGGCAGGATCACGTCACCGGCACGCTGCGCGCCCAGGTGGAAAGCGGGCGTGTATCCCACGCGTATCTGTTTACCGGCACGCGCGGCACCGGCAAAACAACCTGCGCAAAAATACTGGCCCGGGCCGTCTGCTGCGAGCATCCGGTGGGCGGCAACCCGTGCAACCAGTGCGCCGCCTGTCAGGCCATTCTGAATGAAAACGCCCTGGACGTCACGGAAATCGATGCCGCCAGCAACAACGGCGTCGACAACATCCGTGAAATCCGGGACGAGGCGGCTTACGCGCCGTCGGCCCTGCGCCGCCGCGTGTATATCATCGACGAGGTACACATGCTGTCGGCCGGCGCGTTCAACGCGCTGCTCAAAACGCTGGAAGAGCCGCCCGAGCATGTTCTGTTCATTCTGGCCACGACCGAGCTGCATAAGGTGCCGGCCACCATTTTGTCGCGCTGCCAGCGCTACGACTTCCGGCGCATTCCGCCCGAGGTGCTGTCGGCGCGGTTGCTCGACATCGCGGGGCGCGAGGGCATCGAGCTGGACACGGCGGCGGCGGCGCTGCTGGCGCGGCTGGGCGACGGGTCCATGCGTGACGCCATTTCGCTTCTGGACCGCGCGGCGGGCGGCGGGAACTGCGTGACGGCAAAATCGGTGGCCGCGGCGCTCGGCATTGCTTCGGGCGAGACGCTGGAGCAGGTTTTTGACGCCCTTTTGCAGGGCGATGCCGCCGGGGCGCTGCGCGTGTTTACCGACAGCTATATGGCCGGGCGCGACATCACCTCTTTTTTCGACGAGCTTTTGAACCTCATTCGTGATATTTATATTTTGAAGACGACGGGGCTGAGCGAATACCTGACTTCGTCGTGCGCCGGCGACGAGCAGCGGCTCCGCGCTCTGGCGCAGGAGAGCGACGCACAGCTGCTGGAGTATTTTGTTGAAACCATCTCCGATTTGCTGTCGCGCCTGACGCGCACCGCCATCAAGCGCACCGATGCGGAGATGTGCCTCATCAAAATGGCGCTGCGCCATTCGGCGGCGCCTGCCGCCGCGCCGGTTAAGGCCGCCGGAATTGTGCAGACGGCGCCCGCCGCCCCTGCGTCCAGACACGACGACGCCCCTCCGTGGAAGGAGCCGGAAGGGTCGAAAGCGCCGGCCGAAGAAGCGCAGCAGCGCCCGGCCGGTCCTGTGCGGACGGAAGCGGCGCCGCCCGCGCCGGACGGAAACGACGACATCCGCACCGCCTTTTCACAAAAGGTGGGCAGCCGGGTCAATTCGGCTGTGCGCGTTTATCTGGAGCTGACCGACTTCATCCCTTCGCCGGGGCGGCTGACGCTGGCCGTGCCGGCCGAGGCGGTCGGGTTTATGTCAAAGCCGGACACCGTCGCTCTGTTTGAGCAGGCGGCGGCCGGGCTGGGCTATCCGTCGGTGCTCGTCGAAGAGAAGGGAAAGAAAAAGCCGCGGCAGGCGCACAGCCCCGGGCTGGAAGAAATACGCAAAAACGCCGAGGCCCTCGGCGTCCCCATTGAAAAATAAACGCAATCAGGAGGAACGTATAGCATGAAAGGCGGAAAAATCCCCGGGGGCTTCAATATGAACGCCCTGATGAAACAGGCGCAGAAAATGCAGCAGGACATGCAGAAGTTGCAGGAAGAGCTGGAAAGCCGCGAGTTCCAGGCCAGCGCGGGCGGCGGGGCCGTCACGGCCGTCGTCTGCCAGAAGCAGCTCAAGAGCCTGACCATTTCGCCCGACGTCATCGACCCCGACGACGTCGAGATGCTGTCCGATCTCGTCATGGCGGCCGTCAACGAGGCGTTCGCGCAGTGCGAAGAGACGACGGCCCGCGAAATGCAGAAGGTGACGGGCGGTATGCAGGGCCTGCCGTTCTAAAAGACGGACATGAAGTATTTCGCACCGCCGCTGGAAAAGCTCATCGAACAGTTTGAACGCCTGCCCGGCATCGGGCACAAGAGCGCGCAGCGGCTGGCTTTTTATGTGCTGTCCATGCCCGAAGGCGGGGCCGAAGAGCTGGCCGACGCCGTTTTGCAGGCGCGCAGAAGCATTCGCACCTGCAAGGTGTGCCAGAACCTGACCGAGAATGAGGTCTGCTCGATTTGCGCAGACAGCCGGCGCGACGCCGGGACCATCTGTGTGGTCAGCGACCCGAAAGACCTGCTGGCGATAGAGCGCACGCGCGAATACCACGGCCTGTACCATGTGCTGCACGGCGTCATTTCGCCGCTCAGCGGCGTCGGGCCGGAGGACATCCGCGTCAAAGAGCTTTTGCGCCGCGTGGCCGACACCGACGTGCGCGAGGTCATTATGGCCACAAACCCCGACACCGAGGGCGAGACGACGGCCATGTACATCACGCGGCTTCTCAAGCCCTTCGGCGTCAAGGTCACGCGGCTGGCCTACGGCGTGCCGGTCGGCGGACACCTGGAGTTTTCGGACGAGGTGACGCTGACGCGCGCGCTCGAGGGCCGGCAGGAAATTTGAAGGCAGTACCAGCCTGCCGTCTCCGCTGCGGCCGGTTCCGAAAACGCGTGGGGCGCGCCGGACCGGCAGAAACGATGGGGGACGCGGCTGAAAAACAGAGAAAAACAAGAGAGAGGGATTGAACGTGAAAAAACTCATCAGTATGGCGTTGTGCCTGGCGCTGCTGCTCGCCGTGCCGGCGCTGGCGGCCGAAACCGAGACGGTGACCGTCTCATTGCGTGTCGAGGGTGTTTCTGAAAACCTGGGCACATGGAAGAATACCGAGGTGCCCGGCACGCCGGGCGAGCTGACGGTGGCCGACGTTGTGCGTGCGCTGGTCGGCGAAGCGCACTACGTTGAAACCGAAGGGCCCTATGGCGTCTACTTCTCGTCCATTTACGGCGAGGACGAGGGCCTGAGCGCCTACGGCGGCTGGAATTATTGCGTCAACGGCGAAGCGCCGTCGGTCAGCATGGGTCAGTTTACCCTGCAGGGCGGCGAGGATATTGTGCTGTATTACGGCGACCTTGACACGCTCTTCCCCATCGTACGCGTGGACGACGGGATGCTGACGCTGACAGCCAAATCGTGGCAGGAAAACGAAAGCGGCGAAGGGGTGCAGGTTGAAAAGCCCATTTCCGAAGTCAGTGTGCTGTGGAACGGTGAGACGGCCGGCGAGACCGACGAGCAGGGTCAGCTGGCCCTGCCTTTGTCGCAGCCCGGCAGCTATTCCCTGCAAATCAAAAAGGACGGCGCGGCTATTGAGGGTTCGGACAACCAGCGCTTTATGCCCCGGGTCGTCCGTCTGGCAGCAGATACGGTGATCGAAGTCAAAGAGGCCCCCGCCTTTTCCGATCTGCCCCGCGATCACCGCGCTTATGACGCCGTGATGAAGCTGTATCGCGCAAAGATCATCAACGGCAAAGAAAACGGCCGCTTCGGCACCGAGGACAAGCTGACCCGCGCCGAGGCCGCCGCGCTGCTGTACCGCCTGGCCGGCAGCCCGGTTACGACCGAAAAAGCCAGCCAGAGCCTGAATTCCACCGCCTGGTATTACGATGCCGTCAACTGGGCATTTTCGCTCAACATCTTCCAGCGTGAGGGCGCGTTTGAGCCGGACGCCGCAGTCACCGGCGGCGAGCTGGCCGGATACATCGCAGCCTATGCCGGCCATGCCGTCGTGCTGCCCAGTGATATGGGAATGTATGACCCGATTTCCCGTGCGGACGCCGCCATTTTGCTGGCCGAATTGCTGGATGCATAATTCCCCGCGCAAAGTTATACCCATTCGCAGGGCGACGCCGTCAAACCGGCTCGCCCTGCCTGCGTTTTCCCGGCTGGAGTCCGGAAAGGAGAGTCCAAAGAAATGAAAAAACCAAAGAAGAGCCACAGAAAAAGAATCGTCCTGCGAAGCTCGGCCCTGCTTGTGTTTGGCCTGATGCTCATGCTGGAGGGGGAACAGATGCTCGAGCAGAGCGGCGCGCTGCCCCAGCCGCCGGCAGAAAATTCCGCCGATGCGCCGTCCGCCGACGACTGGAACCTGATTCTTGTCAACGGCAGCCACGCCATCCCCGAAAGTTTTACTGTCGAGCTGACGGAGGTGCAGAAGGGTTATTCTGTGGACGCGCGCATAGCGGCTGACCTGAAAGCCATGCTCCAGGCCGCGCGTGACGCCGGGCTCAAGCCGATTCTGCGCTCGGCCTACCGCAGCCATTCGACGCAGACATACTTGTACGACCGCAAGGTCAAACAGTATATAGACAAGGGCTACTCGAAAAAGGATGCGGCGGCGGCCGCGGCCCGCTGGGTCGCCCCGCCGGGAACCAGCGAGCACCAGCTGGGGCTGGCCGTCGACATCGTCGGCCAGTCTTACCAGAAGCTGGACGAAAAGCAGGAAAACACCCCCGAGCAGAAATGGCTGATGGAACACTGCTGGGAGTACGGCTTTATCCTGCGCTACCCGTCGGACAAGAGCGAGCTGACAGGGATTGCGTACGAGCCGTGGCATTACCGCTATGTCGGCCGCGAAATCGCGCAGGACATCACAGAGCAGGGCGTTTGCCTGGAAGAATATCTGGAGAACCTGAAGTAAAAAGAGCGCGGCTTCGGGCAAAGAAAAAGGCCTTCCGCGGCGGTGGCGCCGCCGCGGAAGGCCTTTGTTTTTTCAATCGGGGCTGCGCCTAGCTTTCCAGCCGGATGATGTTGAGCTCGCTTGCCTGGATATCCTGATCATAGGGGTTGACGGTTTCGTTGAGCAAATCGGCCACCGCCTGTTTGTCGAGATAAACATAGCTCAGGCCCTTGTAGGTGCCGGTTGCCTCGGCCGGCATGGCGTGAAAATGCACGTTGGCGTCAAAATCAATTTCCGACACAACATTGGTGTAAAACCACAGCATGTCCTTGACCGGCATGTTGGTTTTGACGCTCTCGTTGACGATGGGGATGAGATCGGTCACCTGCGCCAGGGTGAAGCTGTTCAGAACCTTCTTGGCAATGGCGACAAGGAAGTTGCGCTGCAATTCCATACGGCCGAAATCGTTTTGCGAAGTGCCGCGGAAACGCACCATTTGCAGCGCTTTTTTGCCGTTCAGCGTCTGCATCCCCTTTTGCAGATTGATGGTGTAGCGCGAGTCGGCGTCGGGGTGGTACATGTTATAGGGGACGTTGAACTCGACGCCGCCGAAGAGATCGACGATTTTGACAAAGGACGCCATGTTGACGACGCAGTAAAAATCGGGATAGATGGCGGTGATGTCCTGCACCTCGCGGCACAGCTCCTCAATGCCGTCGCGGCCGTAAGCGCCGTTGATTTTTTTGTTTTTGACGTCGATGTCCACCATGGTGTCGCGCGGGATAGAGATGACGTTGACAATGTCGGCGTCGGCGTCGACCGAGGCGAGCATGATGGTGTCGGTGTTGTAGTCGTCCAGCGTGCCCACCAAAAGCACGGTGTAAAAATTCTTTTTGCGGCCGCGCTCCTGGCTGACGGGGTCCTTGTCAACGTCGGGCTGTGTGTCGCCGCTTGCCACCGGGTTGGCGGCGGCCGGGTCGCCGACAGGGGGCGGGTCGACCTGCGCGGGCGGCGTCGTCAGGTAAATGGCCAGCCAGATGCACAGGGACAGGGCGACAATACCGGCGACGGACAAAATGCGCCGGCGGCGCCTGCGCTTGGCCGGGGTCAGGGTTTTTTTGCGCGGCTTGCGCGGCTGAGGCTGCTGTTCATAACGTCCCATAACTGTTCTCCGCTTTCCCTTTTTGATGCGGGGCTTTTGCCCGGATCAGAGATAGTTTTTGAAGACATCCCGCATTTTAACGGCAATGTCGATGGTCTGGTTCATTAAAGCGCTGTAATTGGAATGATCGGCAAAATCAAGGCCGCTGAACGCATATTTAATCCGCGACGCCTTTTTGTGGTCCAGCCTGTCCCAGACAAGCGCTGTGCCAAGCGCAGCCTCAATGTCCGCCCGATGGCTGAAGAGAGCGTCAAACAGCTCTTTATTGTCGCTGATATAGAGTTCTACAACAATCATGCCGTCTTTGTTGACCAGATTGACGGCGATATGCGCTTCGCTGGACCCCACCGCGATGTCATACCAGTGATCCGTGGTTGCCTTCCGGATGTTAAAAGGCTTGCCGCGGCTGGCGACAATCTGGTTGAACTGCTCCCAGAATATCAGCCGTTCCGACTGGCCTTTGTTCAGGTCGCCGCGGGCCGCTTTGGACGGGTTGCCCCGCTTGACAAAGCCGTTGGGCTGCTCGACTACCTCGAACTTCGGGGCGGGATCGGAGTCGCCGATTTTATAGGCGTGGATTTCAATGAGGAAAAAGTGGATGTCGTCAACGGTGTTGTTGTTGAGCCACTCTATGGCGGCGCGGTGTTCTTCCTTGGCCGTTTTGACGATCCAGACGATCACTTTGGCCCCCAGGCCGGAAGCATAGGTGATGATTTTTCCCAAATGGTCGTGGTCGGTGCCGTCCAGCTGGTTTTCAACAATGACGGTGACGTCCGACGTCTCGTCTTTGGCGACCAGGTCGCAGCGGTAGGGGCCGACATAGACTTCGGTGTCTGCGTCGGCCAGCGTCAAGCCCAATATCTCGTTAAGATAGTCAAGGTTTTGCCCCTTTGCAAGCCAGGTGGAAAAATCGTATTGCTCGTGCTGCCAAAGCTCGCGCACATCCACTTCGCGCAGCTTTCCAATCGTTTTCATATACGCTCTCCTTTTGCAGGGCGGCCGGATGCCAACTTTCAACAGTATATCACAATCTGCGCCGGCGGGCTATAGGTTAAAGAAAGTTTAACAAATAATATGCAAAGGCCTTCCAATGCGTCCGTTTTCCTTGCGGTTGGAAGAAAAATGAGATATAATATAATATCTGTATAAGCGCCTTTGGGGCGCTGGACAACGGATGCTTGAAATAACCAGTTGGTTTTTGATGGAGTTGAGAAAGAGATGGACGACAACCGACGCCTGGCCGAGCTTTTGTTTCCGCACATTCAAAAGACGGCCCAGCAGTACCTGACCGACGTTTACCCGCCCCGGAAGCTGCCCGAGGGCGCGATGGTGACACGCTTTGCCCCCAGCCCGACCGGCTTTCTGCACATCGGCGGGGTGTTCACTGCTCTTGTGTGCGAGCGCCTGGCGCACCAGAGCGGCGGCGTGTGCTTCCTGCGCATTGAGGACACCGACAAAAAGCGCGAGCAGGAGGACGGCGTGGCCGGCATTATCCGCGGGCTGGACGCCTTCGGCGTGCGTTTTGACGAGGGCGTGCAGCAAAACGGCGGGGAAGCGGGCGCTTACGGCCCCTATACCCAAAGCCGCCGCGCCGAAATCTACCAGAGCTTCTGCAAGGATCTGGTGGAAAAGGGCCTGGCCTATCCGTGCTTCTGCACCGAGGAAGAGCTGGCCGCCATCCGCGCCGAGCAGGAGCAGCAAAAGGTGCTGCCCGGCTACCACGGTGCGTTTGCCCGCTGCCGCGGCCTGAGCCTTGCGGAAATTGAAGAGAAAATCCGCAGCGGGGCGCCCTATGTCGTCCGCCTGCGCTCGCCCGGAAAGCCGGGGGGCCGCGTCAAGCTGCGCGACGCCATCCGCGGCGAAATTGAAATGGACGAAAATATCGTCGACATTGTGCTGCTCAAGCGCGACGGCATTCCCACCTATCACTTCGCCCACGTCGTCGACGACACGCTGATGCGCACGACGCACGTTGTGCGCGGCGAGGAATGGGTGCCGTCGGCCCCCATCCATTTGCAGCTGTTTTACGCGCTGGGGCTCAAAGCGCCCAAATACGTTCACGTCTCGCCCGTCATGAAGGAAGAGGATGGCTCGCGGCGCAAGCTGTCCAAGCGCAAGGATCCCGAGGCGTCGGTGGAATACTTTGTGCGCGAGGGTTACCCGGCCGACGCCGTCGTCGAATATCTGCTCACCCTGCTCAATTCCAATTTCGAGGATTGGCGCAGGCAGAACAAGACGGCCGACTGCCGCGATTTCCCCTTTGCTGTCAAAAAAATGAGCCAGTCGGGCGCGCTGTTTGACTTGCTCAAGCTGGACAGTGTGTCGGCTGCCGTCATTTCGCGGATGCAGGCCGCGCAGGTGCTCGAACAGGCGCTGGCTTGGGCCGCGCAGTACGACAAGGCGCTGCACAAAGCCCTGTCAGAGAATCGGGAGTACGCGCTGGGCATTTTCTCCATTGACCGCGGCGGCGCAAAGCCGCGAAAGGACATTGCAAAATGGAGCGACGTGCGCACGTATGTCTCGTATTTTTACGATAATCTGGGCGAATGGCAGGGCGAGACGGCGGAAAACGTCGCCCCTGCGGATCGGGCCGCCATTCTGCGCGCCTATCTCGCCGTCATGGATGCGGGCGACGATAAGGACACTTGGTTTGAAAAAATCCGCGAAGTGGCGCAAAAGACCGGCTTCTGCCCTGACGTCAAACAGTATAAGGCCGACCCCGCCGGGTACAAGGGCCATGTGGGCGACGTCAGCACCGTCATTCGCACGGCGATCACCGGCCGGAAAAACACCCCCGACCTGCACGCCATCATGGCGCTTTTGGGGCAGGAAAAATGCGCGGCGCGCGTGAATAAGGCACTGGAGGCTTTGGAAAATGGAAGATAACAATAAAATGGACGTATTTACCAGCGGGAATTTCATCCACGACTTTATCGCGAAGGATTTGGAAGAGGGCGTTTACGACCATGTGCACACCCGTTTCCCGCCCGAGCCCAACGGGTATCTGCACATCGGCCACTGCAAGGCGCTCATCATCGACTTCGGCACGGCGCTCAAATTTAACGGCCAGTGCAACCTGCGCTTTGACGACACCAACCCCGCCAAAGAGGACGTCGAGTTTGTCGACGCCATTCAGGAGGACATCCGCTGGCTGGGCTTTGACTGGGACGACCGCCTGTTCTTTGGATCCGATTACTTTGCCCAGACCTATGAATATGCCGTCGCCCTGATTAAAAAAGGACTGGCCTATGTCTGCGAGCTGACGCCCGAGCAGTTCCGCGAATACCGCGGCGACCTCAGCCACCCGGCCGTCAGCCCGTGGCGCGACCGGCCGATCGAAGAGAGCCTCGATTTGTTCGAACGCATGAAAAACGGTGAGTTCCCCGAGGGAAAGTACACCCTGCGCGCCAAAATCGACCTGGCTTCGGGCAACTTCAACATGCGCGACCCGGTGCTGTACCGCATACGCTATATCGAGCACCACCGCCAGGGCACCAAGTGGTGCATCTTCCCCATGTACGATTTTGCCCACCCCATTCAGGACGCCATCGAGGGCATCACCCACTCGCTGTGCTCGCTCGAGTACGAGGATCACCGCCCGCTTTACAACTGGGTCATTGAAAACTGCCCGGTGCCGTCGCACCCGCGGCAGATCGAATTTGCGCGCCTGGGCATCAACTACACGGTGATGTCCAAGCGCAAGCTGCGTAAGCTGGTGGAAGAGGGGTATGTTTCGGGCTGGGACGACCCGCGTATGCCGACGCTGTGCGGCCTGCGCCGCCGCGGCTACACCCCGGCCGCCGTGCGCAATTTTATCGAGCGCACCGGCGTCGCCAAGGTCAACAGCACGGCGGAATACGGCTTTTTGGAGCATTGCCTGCGCGAGGAATTAAACCGCACGGCCAGGCGCGTCATGGGCGTACTGCGGCCCGTCAAGCTGGTGCTGACCAATTACCCCGAGGATAAGAGCGAGCTGTTCGAGGTGGAAAACAACCCCGAAAACCCCGCCGACGGTGTGCGGCAGGTCAGCTTCTCGCGCGAGCTTTATATTGAAAGCGACGACTTTATGGAAACGCCGGTGCCCAAATACAACCGTTTTTACCCGGGGAGCGAAGTGCGGCTCAAGGGCGCGTACATCGCGCGCTGCACCGGCTGCAAAAAGGATGAAAACGGCGCGGTGACAGAGGTTTACGCCGAGTGCGATCTGGACAGCCGCGGCGGCAACGCGCCCGACGGCCGCAAGGTCAAGGGCACCATTCATTGGGTCAACGCCCGCGACTGCCTGGACGCCGAGGTGCGCGTTTACAGCAATCTGTTCTCCGACCCCGACCCCGACGCTTCGGGCAAGGACTTCATCGCCTGCTTAAACCCCGATTCGCTGGAAAAGCTCTGCGGCTGCAAGGTGGAAAAGTGCCTGGAAAACGCCGCCCCCGGCGAAAGCTGGCAGTTCATGCGGCTGGGCTACTTCTGCGCGGACAATCGCGACTCGGCCCCCGGCCGCCTGGTCTTTAACCGCACGGTCACGCTCAAGGACAGCTGGGCCAAGCAGACCAGGGCGTAATGCAGGCGTATCTTGACAACGCGGCAACGACCGCCGTCCTGCCCCAGGCGGCGCAGGCGGCGGCGCGCGCCATGACCGAAGAGTACGGCAACCCGTCCTCGCTGCACCCGATGGGCCGGCAGGCACGCGAGCTTTTGCAAAAAGCGCGGGCGCAGGTGGCGCGCGCCGTTTCCTGCGCGCCCGAACAACTGGTTTTTACGTCATGCGGCACCGAAAGCATCAACACGGCGCTGCGCGCCGCCGCGCGCAAAAACCGGCATACAGGCCGGCACATTGTCTCGACGGCCGTCGAGCACGACGCTGTCCTCAACACCCTCAAGGCGCTGGCGCAGGAGGGGTTCGAGGTGACGCTTGTCGAGCCCGAGCGCGACGGCTTGGTTTCAGCCGAAAAGCTGTGCGCCGCTCTGCGGCCCGACACCATACTGCTCAGCCTGATGGCGGTCAACAACGAAACGGGGGCGGTGCTGCCTGTGGAAGAAGCGGCGGCCGCCGCCAGAAAGCGCAGCCCGGCCGCGCTGGTGCACGTCGACGGGGTGCAGGCGCTGTGCAAGCAGCCCTTTTCACTGGAAAATGTCGACCTGGCCAGCTTTTCCGCCCATAAAATCGGCGGGATGAAGGGCTGCGGCGCTCTATATATCAAGAAGGGCCTGTCCATCGCCCCGCTTTTGCTGGGCGGCGGGCAGGAAAACGGGCTGCGCAGCGGCACCGAGGGAATGCCGCAGATTGCGGCCTTTGGCGCGGCGTGCGAAGTCCGGATGCAAAACCGGGAGCGCGACGCCGCGCATATGTGCGCGCTGCGGCAGCGGCTGCTCGCCGGCGCGCGGGCACTGGGCGCCGCCGTCAATTCGCCGGAAAAGGCCGCGCCGCACATCGTCAACCTGTCCATGCAGCGCGGCCGCAGCGAAGTGTATATCCGCGCGCTGGGCGAACGGGGCGTCTGTGTTTCGGGCGGCTCGGCCTGTACGCGCGGCCGCGCTTCGCACGTTCTGCTGGCGCAGAAGCTGCCAAAAGGCAACATCGACGCCGCGCTGCGCGTCAGCCTGTGCCCCGAAAGCACGGCCGAAATGGTCGATTTGTTCCTGGACGCGCTCGGGCAGGCGGCCAGGCTGTTTTAAAGGAGTTTTTTCATGCAGGAAGTTTTGCTGTTAAAGTGCGGCGAGCTGGTGCTCAAGGGCCTCAACCGCAGCCGGTTCGAAAGCCGCCTTCTGCACATCATTCGCGCGCGGCTCGCGCCGCTGGGAACCTACCGGGTGTCCATCAGCCAGTCGACGGTTTATGTCGAGCCGCAGGACGGCGCGCCGGTGGCCGAGGCGCTCGAGGTGTGCCGCCGGGTCTTCGGCGTCGTCTCGCTGTGCCGTGCCGCTGTCTGCGAAAAAAATATGGATGCCATCTGCGCGGCCGCGGCGGAATATCTGCGCGATGAGCTGGATTCGGTGCGCACCTTTAAGGTCGAGGCGCGCCGCGCCGACAAGCGCTTTCCGCTGACCTCGCCGCAAATCGGCGCCGCCGTCGGCGAGCGGCTTTTGGAGCAGCACCCCCACCTTCGCGCCAAAATGGAGGGCGCAGAGCGCGTCGTCAAGGTGGAAATCCGCGAAGAGCACGCCTATATCAGCGGCGAACGCCTGCCGGGCGCCGGCGGAATGCCGACCGGCACCAACGGCCGCGCCATGCTGCTTTTGTCGGGCGGCATCGACTCGCCCGTCGCCGGGCACATGATGGCGCGCCGCGGGCTCGAGCTGGGGGCCGTCCATTTTTTCAGCTATCCGTATACGTCGGAAGAGGCGCGCGACAAGGTCATCGAGCTGGCCCGCATTCTGTCGGGCTATACCGGAAAAATCACGGTCAGCGTCGTGCCCTTTACCCATATTCAGCAGGAAATCCGCGACAAATGCGATGAGGATTATTTTACCATCGTCATGCGCCGCTTTATGATGCGGCTGGCCGAGCGCGTCGCGCGGCATCAGGGCTGCTCGGCGCTCATCACGGGCGAAAGCCTGGGGCAGGTGGCCAGCCAGACCGTTGAATCGCTCAGCGCCACCGGTAGCGTCTGCACTCTGCCGGTCTTCCGCCCGCTCATCGGCATGGACAAAGAGGAAATCGTCGTGCGCGCCCGGCAGATCGGGACCTTTGAAACCTCGATACTGCCGTACGAGGATTGCTGTACCGTCTTTACGCCCCGGCACCCGCAGACCAAGCCAAAACTGGAAAACGTCGAGCGGCAGGAAGCGGGGCTCGACATCGACGCGCTGGTGGAAGAGGCATTTGCCGGGATTGAGCGCGTCACGCTTGGGTAAACTATAGAGAAAGAAGACTTTTTTATGAATTGTGAAATCATCTCTGTCGGCACCGAGCTTTTGCTGGGCGAAATCGTCAACCTGGACGCGCAGATCATCTCGCAGGGGCTGAGCGAGCAGGGTATCAACGTTTTTTACCACACCGTGGTCGGCGACAACCCCGAACGGCTGAAAAAGGCGCTGGCCATCGCCAAAGAGCGCGCCGGCATCATCATCACGACGGGCGGCCTGGGGCCGACGGCCGACGACCTGACCAAAGAGACCATCGCCGCCGCCTTTGGCAAAAAGCTGGCCATGGACGAGCAGCAGCTTGTGCGCCTGCGCCAGCGTATGACGACGCGCATGACCCCCAACAACGAAAAGCAGGCCGTGCTGCCCGAGGGCTGCACCGTGCTGGAAAACGACTGGGGCACCGCGCCCGGCTGTGCTTTTGAAGCCGACGGCTGCCACGTCATCATGCTGCCCGGCCCGCCGCGCGAGTGCGAACCCATGTTTTTCAAGCGTGCGCTGCCCTATCTCGAGTCGCTGCGCGACGGGGTCATCCGCTCGCGCTATATCAAGGTGTTCGGCATGGGCGAGTCCGAGATGGAGAGCAAGCTGAGTTATTTGATGGACAACCTGAAAAACCCGACGGCCGCGCCCTATGCCAAAGAAGGCGAATGCCTGGTGCGCGTGACGGCCAAAGCCCCCACCGAGGAAGAAGCGCTGGCCCTGTGCGAGCCTGTCGTGCGCGAAGTGTGCGATGTGCTGGGCGACGTGGTGTACGGCGTCGACGTGCAGTCGCTCGAGCAGGTCGTTGTCGACGGTCTGCTCAAGCGGCGCCTGACGGTGGCACTGGCCGAGTCATGCACGGGAGGGCTGATCGCCCGTCGTCTGACCGATGTGCCCGGCGCGTCCGGGGCTTTTGGCTGCGGGCTGGTCACCTATTCCAACGAGATGAAGACGCAGCTTCTGGGCGTTTCGCCCGAAACGCTGGCGCAGCACGGCGCGGTGTCGCCGGAAACGGCGCTGGAAATGGCGCGCGGCGCGCGGCGGGTTGGCCACGCCGACATCGGCGTCGGGGTGACGGGCATCGCCGGCCCGGACGGCGGCACCGCCGAAAAGCCGGTCGGGCTGTTTTACGTCGCCATCAGCACGGCAGAAGGCGAGCAGGTCATCGAGCGCGTTCGCAAAAACGCGACGCGCGAGCGCACCCGGCTGTACGCCAGCTCGTGCGCGCTCGATCTCATCCGCCGTACGGTGCTGCGCTGACAGGGGGAATGGTTGTGTTTGCAGAAAAACAGCTGAGCCGTGAAAAGGTCTATTCTGGAAAGATTATTGACGTGTACCGCGACGAGGTCAGCCTGCCCGACGGGCGGAAATCGGTGCGCGAGGTGTGCGAACACCCCGGGGCCGTGGCGGTCCTGGCCGCGGAGCGGGGGGATTTGCTCTTTGTGCGGCAGTACCGCTACGCCGTTTCGGCCGAACTTATCGAAGTCCCGGCCGGCAAGCTGGAGCCGGGCGAAAACCCCGAGGAAGCCGCCCGGCGCGAGCTGCGGGAGGAAACCGGGTTTCAGTGCGCCGAGCTTTTGCACATGGGCAGCATCTGCCCCAGCCCGGGTATTTTGTCCGAAGTCATTCATTTGTATTTTGCACGCGGGCTGACCTTTATCGGCGAACAGCCGGACGAGGACGAGTTTTTGAGCACTGTGCGCATTCCGCGCGAAACCTTTTGGGAAATGATGCTGCACGGTGAAATCGTGGACGCCAAAACGGTCTGCGCCGTCAATATCGCCCGCGCGCGGGGGCTTTTGTAGCCCTTCGGGGTTGGATGAGGAGGTTTTTTCATGCCGTCCATTCTCATTGTTGAGGATGAAAAGACGATTGTTGACATTCTGGTATTTAATCTGAAGCGGGAAGGCTTTGAAACGGCGGTAGCCTACGACGGGCCCCAGGGGCTTGCAATGGCGCTGGCCGGCGGGTATGATTTGATATTGCTCGACGTCATGCTGCCCGGCATGGACGGCTTTGAAATCCTGCGCCGCCTGCGCGAAAAAAGCAGCGTCCCGGTCATTATGGTGACGGCGCGCGAGGAAGAGCGCGACAAGATCCTGGGGCTGGAGACCGGGGCCGACGACTATGTCACAAAGCCCTTTTCCGTCAAGGAGCTTTCGGCGCGCATCAAGGCCAATATGCGCCGCACAGCGGCGGAAGAGCGCACGGAAAACGAGGACGGCGACAAGGTGGCCTTTGGGCCTTTTGTCGTCGACCGCGCGCTGCACACGGTGGAAAAAAACGGCGTCGGGCTTGAGCTGACGCAGCGGGAATATGACATTTTGACCTATTTTCTGTCGCAGCCTGTGCGCATTGTCAGCCGCGAGGAGCTGATGGAAAAGGTATGGGGCTTTGATTACTACGGCGATTTGCGCGCCATTGACGTCGCCATGCGCCGCCTGCGCGAAAAGCTGGAGGACGACCCGGCGGAGCCCGCGTTTATTCTGACCAAGCGCGGGCAGGGGTATTATCTGAAAAGATAAATAAGCGGCGTGGTTTTGCCGCCGGTGAAGAATCAAAAGGCAGGTTCCCCCTTACAGGGGAAGTGGATGCCGATTTTTGTGCTGGGAAGAAGAACTAAAAAAACGGCGCGAGGGGCCAGCCGCAGCGGTTTGGCCCGGGTCAGCCCCTCGCGTCCCCATTGACAGCCCTGTGCGTGGGTTCGGCCATTGGATTCATGTACGAGCCTCCGCGGGGCGCGCGCTGAGCGAGGAGGAGAAAGAATGAAACGAGGGCTGCCTACTGCGGCGCTGGCGCTGGCGGCAGCTGTACTGGTTGGCCTTTTGGCCTTGCGTCCGGAAGGGGTGCATACGGTTGAGGAAATGGACGGGCTGGACGGTATGGTGTCTGTTGGGGCGCTCGACTGGTACAGGGGAAAATACAGCGAGCGCGTGGCTGTTTATGCGCTTACATATCTCAGCGACGGCCTGGAGATCAGCGGCTTTTTGGCCCTGCCGTACGACTATGCGGATCAGCAGTACCCCGTGATTATCCTAAATCGCGGGGGCAATGACAGGTTTGGTCCTATGACGGCAAGCTGGGCTGCCTCTTATGCCCAGGCTGGGTATATCGTGCTGGCCAGCCAGTACCGTGAAGGGCCGGGCAGTGAAGGGATAGATACCATGGGTGGAGACGATGTCAACGATGTCATCAAGCTGATAGATTTTGCCGGGCAGCTGGCTTTTGCCGACAGGGAAAATATTTTCATGGTTGGTGCGTCACGCGGCGGGCTGATGACCTATCGTGTACTGGCGATGGATGATCGCATCCGCGCAGCGGTTTCTGTGGCCGGCGTCAGTGACGTAATCGGCAACTACAACGACCGTGTGGACGGCATGAAAGCCGTATATGAAAGGTGTATCGGCGGCACGCCGGAGGAGCTTCCCGAAGAATATGAGCGCCGTTCAGCCGTCTGTTGGGCGGATAAAATCAATACGCCGCTGCTGCTTTTGCATGGGGATGCGGATGGGCGGGTTGATGTATCTCAGTCTGTCCGGCTGGCGGAGGAGCTGGAGAAGTATGGAAAAGAGTACAAGCTGATCATCTACCCTGGCGCAGATCATAGCCTAGCCGGCGCCGAAGGAATTCCCGAGCTGTTCGATTGGCTGGAAAGCCATAGAAAGCCGTGAGGTCGCCGCCGTGGCTTGAGCCATATGAAATGCCTTGCGTTTTGCCGGACATGCGCTGGGAAAACGCACTTTGAGAGGGCGAAGCCCGACGGGGGGTTAGCGAGCACAGCGAGCGATAAGGGGGGACCTGTCCCACCTTATCATTATAGAAAGGGGGCCGGATATGTTTCGAAGCCTGCATATGAAGCTGGTGCTGGTGCTGGTGCTTTTGATCGTATCGGTTATGGCGGTGGTTGGTACATTCCTCACCAATTCGGTGGCCAGCTATAATATCGAGGAGTTCCGCGAGCAGATGCTGCGCGTTTTTACACAGGAGTTTATTTTGACGCTGGAAAAAAGCGCCGGCAGTGAAGAGCCGGCCGCCGCGCTGCGCGAAGTGCTGGAAGCTTACAGCGGCTCGCTGGGCATTGATCAATACCGCGCTTTTTACATCCTGGACGGCGAGACAGGCAGCTATCTGGCCGGTTCGGACGACAGCCTGGCCGCCGATTTGCCGCTGACCGGCAACATTCTGGCCGCCATGAACGGCGAAGTGGGGCAGAAGGTCGAGCGCCTCAGCCCTTATTTTGACGTCGCCATTCCCGTGCGCGGGGACAACGGCTTTTTTATCGTCGGCGTACAGGATAATAAGACCGAGCTCAACGACCTGTCGTGGCAGCTGCTTTCCATCCTGATCCGCTCCATGCTGTTCGGGCTGCTGGTCGCTGTGCTTTTAAGCTTCCTTCTGTCCAAAACCATCACCACGCCGGTCGAACGTCTGACGACGCAGGCGTCGTCCATTGCGGCCGGCGATTTCAGCCGAAAAGCCGAGATCTATTCCAATGACGAAATCGGCATTTTGACACAGACCTTCAACGAAATGGCGCAGGTGCTGGAGACCACCATCAATGAGACCGAGCGCGAGCGCAACAAGCTCAATACGCTGTTTCTGCACATGGCTGACGGCGTCGTCGCCTTTGACCGCTCGGGCCACATTCTGCACCAGAACCCGGCCGCCGAAAAGATGCTCGGCAGGCCGCTTGACGCCAGCCAGACCTATGCCGAGGTCTTTCCAAACCTTCATATTGACGACAGCGACCTGGTGGAAAGCGGGCGGTACATCGAAATTGACTATTCGGCCAACAAACGCATTTTGAAAATTTTTTTCGCGCCCTTTGGAGGCGACGAGGACGGCGGGCTGATCGCCGTGCTGCATGATATCACCGAGCAGCAGAAGCTCGAAGCCTCACGCCGTGAGTTTGTCGCCAATGTCTCGCACGAGCTGCGCACGCCGCTGACCAATATCCGCGGCTATACCGAAACGCTCATTGACGCGCACGGAGACATCGATGAAGAAACCGAAGTGCGCTTTCTGGGCGTCATCCATAACGAGGCCGATCGCATGACGCACATTGTCAAGGATCTGCTCACCCTGTCACAGCTCGATTACGAGCGGATGCAGATGAACAGCGGCGAGGTGTCGCTGCGCGCCATTGCACAGAGCGCGGCAGAGGCTATGGCGATGGAAGCTTCGCGCCAGCAGGTCACGCTGACCTGCGAGCTGCCCGAGGATCTCCCGCCCGTCATGGGCGACCGCGAGCGCATCGAGCAGGTCGTCGTCAACGTCATCTCCAACGCCGTCAAGTACAATCGTCCGGAAGGCAGTGTGACGCTGACGGGCGGCGTTGAGGGCGGAAAGGTCTTTGTACGCGTCAAAGACACGGGAATCGGCGTTCCCGAGGAGGATTTGCCGCGCGTTTTCGAGCGCTTTTACCGCGTTGACAAGGCGCGTTCGCGCGAGCGAGGCGGCACCGGGCTGGGGCTGGCTATCGCCAAGGAAATCATCGAATACCACGGCGGAAATATCACGTTTGAAAGCGTCTATGGCGAGGGAAGCGTCGTGACCATTGCGCTGCCCGCAGCGGAAAGCGAGGGCGGCAAACATGCGTGAGCGGGCCAAAAATGCAGCGCTCGCCGGGCTTTTTGTCCTGATGATTTTTCTGCTGTACCTTTCGCTGACGCTAGGGATTGAGCGCGAGGACGGATTGTTGGCCCGCGTTTTCGGCGCTGCCGAAACGGGGGAAGAGGTCACGCTTCAGCCGCGCTCTGCAATAGAGCTGCGCACGCTGGCCGTCTGCACCCCCAATGGGGTGCGTATGCCGGAAAACAGCAGTGAAAAGGAAGAGATGCAAAGCGCCGTCAGCGCCATTTATGCAGAGGCCGTCGGTTCGGCAGGCGAGGCGCAGGTCATCACCCGCCGGCAGTACCTGGAGCTTTTCCGCACGCCGGCCGTCTATTTTGGCTTTGACGCCGAGCTTCCGCTTTTCCTGCTGCGCGCCTGGGTCGGTTTTGACGGAGGCGAGCGCGACAGCCGTCTGCGCGGGCTGGTGGTGGCCGCCGACGGGGAGCAGGTGAGCGTCGCCTGGTACGACACGGCGGCAGGGCAGTACTGTATGTCGCCGACGGCGGCGGGGGTTGATCGGCTGACGCAGGCGTGCAGTCTTTGGAATGAAAGCAACGCCGTCTTTGCCTTTCAGGACGCCGACTTCGCCGCGCTGTGCGCCGACGAACCGGTGCTGCTGCGCGCGGGGGCGGAAACAAAATACAGCGTGCTGCCTCCCGCCTTTGCCGAAGCGGGCGAGCTTTCGCGCGAGCTGCTGGGCGGCTTCGGCCTTAACCCCTACCTGGCGCGCGTGTATGCGGAAGCCGCTGGGGACAGGGTGTATGTTGAAAACTATAATGCTTTGGGGTACAACGCTTTGCGCATGAGCGCAAAGGGCGAGCTGACCTATACCGCGGGCGCGGCCGGGCAGGGTATTTCGCTCGGCCTGTCCGAAGAGGAAACCGGCGACTGGAGCCTGCTGGTCGAGGGTGTGCGCGCTCTGCTGTCCAATCTGAACGCGCAGGCGGGCGCAAGCGGCACATACAGCCTGAGCGAAATCGTGCAGGAGCAAAACGGCGAACTCACGCTGCTTTTTGATCTGACGCTCGGCGGCTACGCCGTTGTGGCAGAGCGGCCGGCGGCGCACGCTGTCGTTCAAAACGGACAGGTTGTGTACCTGCGCATGTCGCCCGTGCGCTGCGAGGCGTCGGGGACACAGAGCATTCTGCCCGCGCGGCAGGCTGTTGCGGCGCTGCGGGGCGGGCACGATTTGCGTCTGAACGTGCGTTATATGGAAAAAGAAAACGGGGTGCTGACTCCGGTTTTATGCAGTGCGGAGGAGTAATATGGAATGGAGCAAAGTCAAAACCATCCTCATCGTGCTGCTGGCCGTCGTCAACCTGCTGCTGGGCCTGAATATCGCAGGGCAGATTTCCGCGCAGCGGCGCGAGGAAACGGCGGCGCTGCAAAGCGCGCTGACGCTGCTGCGGAAAGCGGGTATGCAGTTTGACGAGCAGCTGTTTTTTGACATGCCGCGCGCGCCTGCCGTGCTGACGGGCGCGCGCAGCGCCGCACGCGAAGGCGCGGTGGCAGACGCTCTGCTGGGCAGCCATACCGTGGAGGAGGCGGGCGGCGGCATCAGCATTTACACCTCGCGGGCCGGCCGCGTCGTTTTCCGCAGCGGCGGCTTTTTTGAAGCCGAGCTTAACGACGGCACAACGGCCGGCCGGCTTTTGGACGCTGTGCTCAAAAGCTCGGCTGTCCGGGGCGTTTCTGCGCAAACGACTGAATCGGACGGCGCCGCCAGCGCACAGCTGCTGGTGGGCGGCTGTCCGGTTGCCGGCGCGGGGCTGGAGTGCCGGGACACCGAGCTGGGCGCGAGCGCTTCGGGCCGCTGGTACTTTGGCGAAGAGCCGCAGAATGCGGCAGACACGGCGAGCCGGACCGAAATGGCCGTTGCCCTGCTGGGACTGGAGCATGAAGGGCTGCTTGAAATCACCGGGCTGCGGATGGTGTACGGGCAGGAAGCGGCGCTGAGCGGCGTACGCTTTGTGCCACTGTGGCAGATCGACACGAAAAACGGGCAAATTTTACTGAGCAGCGCGACCAGGCGGGAAGAGATGATCGAACAAAAATAAAAATGCACGAAAAAAACGGAATTGCCGCCTGGTTTTTCTGCCGTGCGCCCCGTTTATTTTCCCTTTATCTTTTCATAATAATATGGTATGATTAATAAAGCGCAAAAAACACAGCACACAGCTGCTTTCAACAGAGGTGCCTTGCTATGGAAACAATCGTAATCCGCGGCGGAAAGCCGTTATTTGGCGAAATCGCTGTCAGCGGCGCGAAGAACGCCGCCCTGGCCATCATTCCTGCCGCCATACTGGTCGACGGAGTGTGCCGCATCGAAAACGTCCCCTGTGTCAACGACGTGATAATCCAGCTGGACATACTGCGCCAGCTGGGCGCCAGCGTGCGCAGCATGAGTCCGACGGTCGTCGAAATCGACTGCCGCCGTATGCAGAACAAAAAGGCACCCGACGAAATGACACGCCGCATCCGCGCCTCTTATTACCTGCTGGGGGCGCTTTTGGGGCGTTATCACCATGCCGAGGTAGCGCTGCCCGGCGGCTGCAATTTTGGCGGCGTCCGCCCCATTGATCAGCACATCAAGGGGTTCGAGGCGCTGGGCGCCGCAGTGCATCAGGAAAAGGGCTACGTCACCGCGCACGCCGGGGACGGGCTTTTGGGCGGCAACGTGTATCTCGACGTTGTGTCGGTCGGCGCAACCATGAATATCATGCTGGCCGCCGTGCTGGCCGAAGGGCAGACCGTCATTGAAAACGCAGCCAAAGAGCCGCACATCGTCGATCTGGCTAACTTTTTGAACTCTATGGGCGCCGACGTCAAGGGCGCCGGCACCGATATCATTAAAATCCGCGGGGTCGAAAGCCTGTGTGGCGGGACCTATTCCATCATTCCCGATCAGATTGAGGCGGGCACCTATCTGGTTGCCGTCGCGGCGGCGGGCGGCAGCCTGCTCGTCAAAAACGTCATTCCCAAGCATCTGGACTGCATTACCGCCAAGCTGAGCGAAATGGGCGTTGAAATCGATGAGCAGGACGAGGCGGTGCGCGTCACACGGCGCGGGCCGCTGACCCGCGTCAACGTCAAGACTTTGCCTTATCCCGGGTTTCCGACCGATATGCAGCCGCAGATGACGGTGGCGCTGTCGCTGGCCTCGGGCACCAGCATTGTGACCGAGGGCGTATGGGACAACCGCTACCGCTATGTCGACGAGCTGCGCCGCATGGGCGCGCACATTCAGGTGGACGGCCGCGTCGCCGTGGTTGAAGGCACCGAACGCCTGACGGGCGCGACGGTGCGCGCCTGCGACCTGCGCGCCGGGGCCGCTATGGTCATCGCCGGCCTGGCCGCCGAGGGGCAGACCGTCATCGAAGAGATTCAGCACATCGAACGGGGATACGAGGGCTTGGTGGACAAGCTGCGCCGTGTGGGCGCCGACATCCGCCGCGAAAGCAAGCCCGATGAGGTTCGCGTGCTTTCTGAAGCAAACTGAAAAGCATTCGGCCGCTGGCGGGGAACCGCGGCGGCTTTTTTCGATCCGCATTTTACAGCAGGGGAGTTTTCGATTCATGCAATATTTCTGCACGCTGGCCAGCGGCTCTTCTGGCAACGCCGCGCTGTACGTCAGCGGCAGCGCCCGCATCCTTGTCGACGCGGGCACCAACTGCAAACACATTCGCACCATGCTGGCCGGGCTTGATTTGCAGCCGGCCGATTTGACAGATATTCTCATAACCCATACCCATACCGACCATGTTTCGGCTCTGCCCGTGCTGCTGGGGCATACGGGCGCGCGACTGTGGTGCTCGTCAGGCGCTTATGATGCGCTGTGCCGTCTGGTGGGCGACGAACGGCCTACGGCCTTTGAAACGGGCGGCGAGCTCGACCTGGGCGGCGTGCGCGTACGTTCCTTTGCCACGCAGCACGACAGCCCGGGCAGCGTCGGGTACATATTGGGCGAAGGGAACGGGGCCGTCGGCTACTGTACCGACCTGGGCTGTGTAACCGAAGAGGTCCTTTCGGCGCTGTCCGGCGCGCCCACCCTTATCCTCGAATCCAACCACGACGTCGATATGCTGCGCGCTGGCCCGTACCCGTATTACTTAAAAGCGCGCATCCTGTCCGACACGGGGCACCTGTCCAACGAATGTTGCGCCCGCGCGCTTGAAACGCTGGTGCAGAAAGGGGCGCGCCGCGTTGTGCTCGCGCATTTGAGCGATAAAAACAACACCCCGCGCCACGCCGACGCCGAGGCGCGCATGGCGCTTTACCGCCTGGGCGCGCAGGACGACGTCAGCATCGACGTTGCCCCGCGCCGCGCCGCGCTCCGGCCGGTGGCGCTATGACGGGCGTCCGGCTGATCTGCGTCGGCAGGCTGAAGGAACGCTTTTATCAGGACGCCTGCGCCGAATACGTCAAGCGTCTGGGCGCATACTGCCGGCTGGAAATCTGTGAACTGCCCGAAGAGGCCGGCCGGCCCGACGGCCTGCGGCGCGAGGGTGCGCGCGTGCTGGAAAGTATTATGCCCGGTTCCTTTGTCATCGCGTTGTGCATCGAAGGAGAGAGCATGTCGAGCGAGCAGCTCGCCGGCCGGCTGAGCGCGCTGCAAACGCGCGGCGTGTCGCGGCTGAGCCTGATCATCGGATCGAGCGAGGGGCTCGACCCCGGCGTCAAGGCGCGCGCCGACCTGCGGTTGTCCATGTCGCCCATGACTTTTCCGCACCATTTGGCGCGCGTCATGGTGCTCGAGCAATTGTACCGCGCCCTGTCCATTGCGGCGGGGGGAAAATACCACAAGTAAACCCGCTTTTATTTAAAATAAAGGAGCTGAAACCCTATGAACTTTGATTTTGAAAAGACCATTGACAGGCGCAACACCTGCTCGGCCAAATGGGACGGGCTGGAAGAAAAGTTCGGCCTGCGCGACGCGAGCGATGCTGTTTCCATGTGGATTGCCGACATGGATTTCGCCTGCCCACCCGAAGTGGTGCAGGCTGTGCAGCAGACGGTGGAGCACCCTGCCTACGGTTACCGCTTCAACCCGCCCGAGGTGCCGCAGGCCATCTGCCTGTGGCAGAAAAAGCGCTTTGACCTGACCGTCGCGCCCGATGAACTGGTTTACGGCAGCACGGTGCTGGCCATTCTGGCAGGCGGTTTGCAGTCCATGACTCGAAAAGGCGAAGGCGTCATCATCCAGTCGCCGGTTTATTATCCGTTTGCCGCCTGCATCCGCGACAGCGATCGCGTCGTTGTTGACAATCCCCTGATTGAAGAAGAGCGCGACGGCAAGCTGACCTATTCCATCGACTTTGACGGCCTGCGCACCGCCGCCGCGCGCGAGGACGTCACCGCCATGATTTTCTGCAATCCGCACAACCCCGCCGGGCGCATCTGGAGCCTCGAAGAGCAGCGCAAAGTCGCCGAAATCTGCTGCCAGAACGGCGTTTTCCTCATCGTCGACGAGATTCACGCCGACCTGGTCATCGGCCGGAACAAGATGGTGCCCTTTATGAAAGCCTGTGCCGACCACAGCGGGCACGCCATGTCCATCATGTCGACGAGCAAAACCTTTAACGTCGCCGGCGTACACGCTGCGTACGGCATCATTCCGAATGAAGAGATTCGCCAGAAGGTCAAGGCGCGCATGGGCCGCAACCGCTCGGGCGAGTTCGGGTATCTGGGCGCCGCCGCGGTGGTCGCCGCCTATAATCACTGCGATTATTACGTCGAAGGGCTGTGCAAAAAGCTGGAGCAGAATGCGCAGACCGTCTATGACTTCTGCCGGGAGCGGCTGCCGCAGGTCCGCGTCGCCGAGCTTCAGGGCACTTATCTCATGTGGCTGGACTTCACCCGTTTGGGCGTGCCCAAAGAAAAGGTCGAGCGTTTCCTGCTGGACGAAGCGGGGGTTATTCTGGACCCGGGCGTCTGGTTTTCGGAAAAATACATGGGTTACGGCCGCATGAACATCGCGACGAGCAACGCGACCGTCGTGCGCGCGCTGGAAAAGCTGGAAAAAGCCATCAAAGCGCTGTAATTTTGCCGGCACATAAAAAGAGAGGGCCTGCCCGGGCCCTCTCTTTTTTGTATAGGCTGCGCCTGCATTTCTAAAAGATTAGAAAGGCGGTCGGCAGGAAAAGACGGCCGATGCAGCTGCGCCTTATTCAGGCTGCGGCGCAGAGAGCAGTATGGGCAGCTTTTTGATAGAGCAGCCGCCCTTTCAGGTGAAAAAGAGTTTTAAGATACTTTTCAGTTGTGCAAAGGGCTGAAAGATGGTACAATAAATATATCTGCAACGCGGGAGGGCTGACGATGGTGGTGCTGGGAATCGACCCGGGGTACGCGATTGTCGGCTACGGCGCTGTCGAGCATGTGCGCGGCCGTTCCCGCACGCTCGGGTACGGCGCCATCACCACCAAAGCCGGCGTGCCGCTGCCCGACCGTTTGAATGAGATTTACCGCGATATGACCGAGCTTTTGCAGAAACTGCGGCCCGACGCCATTGCCATTGAGGAACTTTTTTTTAATACCAACGTCACAACGGGTATCGCTGTCGCGCAGGCGCGCGGCGTCATCGTCCTGGCCTGTGCGCAGAGCGGCATCCCGATTTTTCAGTACACGCCGCT
>CANEGK010000017.1 GCA_947427035.1 uncultured Clostridium sp. | reverse complement strand
GGCCTCTTTCATCTGCTGCTGCAGAACGGTGGCCACGCCGACAACGCTCGATTTTTCGGAAACGGTGGTGACAATGTGAATGCCGTCGGGGAAGCCGGCTTCTGCCAGCAGAGCCTTGGCCTTTTCAGTATCGTGCTTGCTGACCGGGCGGGACTCGTCAAAGCCCATGCACCCGCGCGGAATGAAGCAGCTGGTGGCCAGAGCGTTGCCCTTGAGGTAGTTGTCGACCATAGCTTCGGTGTCGATGGCGTAGCCGATGGCTTCGCGAACCTTGGGATTGTCGAGCGGGGCCTTGAGCACGTTGAGGTTCATCGAGATGATGCCGATGAGCGGATTGACGACAAACTGATCCTTGAAGGCTTCGTCGTCGCGGTAGGCGGCCGCCTGATCCTGCGGAACGCCGACGATGTCAAGGTTGCCGCTTTCATACTCGAGCAGAGCGGTGCTGGGATCCATGTTGTACATGATGATCTGGTCGAGCGAGGGCTTTTCGCCGTGATAATCGTCAAAGCGGTCGACGGTGATGTGATCCTTGGGAACAAACTCGTTGAGCTTAAAGGGGCCGGTGCCGACAAAGACGTCAACGCCCCAGCGGTCGCCCGCTTCGGTGCAGGCCTTCTCGGGGTAAATGGAAAGCTGTTCGCAGGCCAGAACCGACAGGAAGGGGGCGTACGGGCTTTCGAGAATGATGTCAAAGGTGTAGTCGCCGGTGACCTTAAAGCCTTCGAGCTCGGTGGTTTCGCCCGCAAGCATCTCTTTGGCGCCCAGGATCATGTCGCACAGGAAGGTGTTGACGCAGACCGTCTCGGGCAGGAACATGCGCTTGTAAGTAAACTCGACGTCGGTCGCCTTGAGCTCGGTGCCGTCGTGGAACTTGATGCCCGGCTTGAGCTCGCAGTGGAAGGTGATGCCGTCGTCCGAAGTCGGGATTTCCTTCAAAAGCAAAGGCTTGACGGAAAAGTCTTCGTCAAAGTCGAGCAGCGCTTCGCACACCAAGCTGCCCGCCATGATGGTGTCGGTCGTCGTCGACTTCATGACGTCCATGACGAGCAGGTCGGGGTAGACGTTGGCGTACTTGAGAACTTTCAGTCCGCCGCTCTGGTTGTTGTCGCTGCTTTGATCATCGCTGCCCTGGTTATCGCTGCTCTGGTTGCTGTTGTCCGGCGTACCCTGGTTGCCGGTGCCGTCGGTCGCGCAGCCAAACAGTGTAAAGAGCATTGCACAGGCCATGAGCATAGCTATCAGTTTTTTCATTGTGTTTCCTCCTCTTGATGATTTCATCATATTTTATTGCAGCGCCGGGTATGCTATTTCTTTTTCCGCCCTCTCCCCCTTCACCTTGTTCGCCGAACGATTTCAGCAAATATTAATATGGCTTAATAAAGATATTACAATAAAAATTCCCGACTGTAAAGTGGGGTTTGGCTTTATTGTACAAAGCCGACAAGAGCTTGTCGAAAAACCTGTTTATTTTGTTGATTTTTGATTTTGCGCTAATTTAATAAATTGATAAACCATCAGCAAAAAAGCCGGCTTTTCGCTGCCAACGCCTTCAAAACATGCTGCCGGGCTGCACAGCGCAGCCGGCGCGCTGTGAAAAGCGGGCGCCCTTTTTGCGATCTTTTAAGGAAGGCTTTGCTTTTGCCCGCGATTATGATATACTGACGACATAAATCCGCGCGGCCGTCTGCGGCCCGCTTTTTTAAAAGGAGTAACGATACCATGCAACCCGGAATGACCCACACGCTGACCGTAACGGTTGAGCCCACAATGACGGCCGCCAGCATGAAAAGCGGCTGCCTGGATGTTTTGGCCACCCCTATTTTGGTCGCGTTTATGGAAAACGTCTGCCTTGAATGTGTGCAGGGCGAACTGGACGAGGGGATGACGACGGTCGGCACCCTTGTCAACATTTCGCACCTGGCCCCCACCCCTGTCGGGATGAAGGTGCGGTGCGAATGCACTTTGCGTGAAATTGACCGGCGCAGGCTGGTTTTTGACGTCAAGGCTTTTGATGAGGTCTCGCTCGTCGGCGAAGGCACGCATGAGCGCTTTATTGTCGACGGCGAAAAATTTGTCGAAAAGTCGCGTGCGCGCAGCGTGGGCTGACTGCCGCAAACGGCAAAGGCAATCGGCCCGGCTGCACCGGGGAAAAAGAAGGGCCTTCCGGCGCTCAGAAGGCTTTTGCCGTATCTTGTCGCCGTGCTCGGCGCGTTTATTCTGGCCTTCGGACTTTACAACATCCATTCGCGCTGTGATGTGACTGAGGGCGGCGTTTTGGGCATGACGCTGCTTTTGCACCATTGGTTTGGAATCTCGCCTGCCGTGTCAGGGTTTGTGCTCGACATGAGCTGTTATCTGGTCGGCTTTAAATACCTGGGGCGCGGCTTCGCCCGCTTTTCCATTGTCGCCAGTATTGCCTTTTCCCTTTCCTACAGCCTGCTCGAGCGGTTTCCGCCCCTGCTGCCCGATTTTTCGGCGCAGCCGCTGCTGGCCGCCGTGCTCGGCGGGCTTTTTGTCGGTGTCGGCGTCGGCATCGTCGTGCGGCAGGGCGGGGCCTGCGGCGGCGACGACGCGCTGGCCATGACCATTTCCAAGGTGGCGCGGCTTGATATTTCACGCGCCTATCTGTTTACCGACCTCGTCGTGCTCGCCCTTTCGCTCAGTTATATCGCGCCGCTGAAAATCCTGTATTCGCTCGTCACCGTCACCATTTCTTCTTTCACCATTGGGCGCATTCAGAAAATCGCGCCCCGTTCGGCCGAACATCTGGAGGGATAACCGTTGCCGCTGGATAAAAAAACCGTCAAACAGCTCGCTTTGCTCATCGCAGGCGGAATTACGCTATATGCGCTGTTTCAGCACTTTCCCGCCGTTGTAGGGGCCTTTTGGTTCCTGTGGCATCTGTTTTTCCCCTTTATTCTGGGGGCCTGCTTTGCCTTTGTTCTCAATGTGCCCATGCGCAGCATCGAAAAGGGGCTCTTTTCCAAAGCGCCTCCGCGCGTCAAGCGCTTTGGGCGCGGCATCAGCCTGGTGCTGGCACTGCTTATGATCATCGCCATTCTGGTGCTGATGGTCCTGCTGATTGCCCCTGAGGTCGGGCGGTCTATCGACACGCTGATCAGCGGCCTGCCGGGCTTCGGCCGCAGGGTCGCCGCCTGGGCCTCTTCATTGGCCGAGCGCTTTCCCGAAGCGGGCGATCTCATCGCCGAGCTGCGTTTTGACTGGCAGTCGCTTGTGACAAGCGCGCTCAACACCGTCAAAGACATGGGCGAAACGGTGTTCAACTCGACGGTTAACGCCGCCGGTTCGCTGGTTTCGGGCGTGGTCAACTTTGTCGTCGCACTGGTCTTTTCCATCTATATCCTGCTGCAAAAGGAAAAGCTGATGCGCCAGGGCAAAATGCTGCTGTACGCCCTTCTGCCCGAAAAGCGCGTCGAGCCGCTGCTCGATGTCCTGCGCCTGTCCGACCGCACCTTTTCGCGCTTTTTGTCCGGGCAGTGCGTCGAAGCGCTCATTTTGGGCGGCATGTTCTTTGTGTCCATGACAATACTCCGCTTCCCCTACGCCGTCATGATCGGCGCGCTGGTCGCCTTTACCGCGCTCATCCCGCTGGTGGGCGCGTTCATCGGCTGCTTTGTCGGCGCTTTTCTCATCTTAATCGTCGACCCGATGCGGGCGCTCTGGTTTGTCGTCCTCTTTCTGGTGCTCCAGCAGATCGAAGGGAATCTCATTTACCCCCATGTGGTGGGCAACTCGGTGGGGCTGCCGTCCATCTGGGTGCTGGTGGCCGTGACCATCGGCGGCAACCTGATGGGCATTGCCGGAATGCTTATCTTCATTCCGCTGTGCTCGGTGGGCTACGTTTTGCTGCGCGGCTGGTGCTATAACCGGCTGAAAAAACGGAAGATCCCGCCCGCGCGCTGGAAAGCGTGAAAAAGTGTATACAAAAAGCGCCGCTCACAGGAGCGGCGCTTTTTTGCCGGCAGCAAAGGGGCGGCCTCGGCCGCCCCTTTTTCAGAAACGCGTTTATTTTTTCGGGTTCGGGCGGAAAATCATCTTACCGCCCCGCGCGCCGGTGCATTTGCCGTCCTTGACGGCCATGACGCCGTTGACAAAAACATATTTGATGCCGATGTTGTCGACGTCGGCCGCACAGTAGTCGGCCGGGCCGGCGATGGTGTCGGCGTCAAAGACGACAAAGTCGGCGTCCTTGCCCGCTTCGACGGTGCCCTTGTTGGTGAATCCGCCCATCTCTGCGGCCAGTCCGGTCATTTTGCGAATGGCCAGCTCCAGGGTCAACAGACCCTTTTCACGGACATATTTGCCCAGAATATACGGATAGGTGGCGACGCCGCGCGGGTGCTCCATCTTCTCTTTAGCAGCCGCGTGGGCGCCGTCAATGCCGACCATGGTGCGCGGATATTGCATGATGTTTTCGATGTCCCACGGGCAGATCATGCGGTAAATGGCGCCGACAGCCGCGCCGTCCTCGCACAAAAGGTCAAAGATGACCTCGTACGGGTCTTTGTTTTGCATTTCGGCGATTTCGGCAACCGTTTTGCCGGTCAGCTCGGGGTGGCTGGGCGAAGCGACGATGATACCGGCCGGCGTGCTGCCGTAAACCAGGTTTTCGTACTCATCGCTGTCGTGCATCAGCTGTTCGCGGATTTCAGCGCGGATGGCGGGGTCATGCAGCATTTCCACCAGCTTGTCAAGGCCCTTGGACGCGTATTTGGGCGGCATGGCCGACAGAAGGCTGGTCGCGCCGCCGTCATAGGGGTACTGGTCCAGACCGACCTTCAGGCCACGCTGGTTGGCTTCTTCGATGAGCCGCAGCGTTTCCTTGGACTTGCCCTCATTGTGGCGGCCGGCGATTTTGTGGTGCGAAATGACAACGGGAATACCGCAGGTTTCGGCGACGTGAATGGTTTCCTTGACCGACTCGACGACCCCGTTGCCCTCAGACCGCATATGGCTGGTATAGCTGCTGCCCGGATATTCGGCGACGACTGCGCACAAAGCCTCGATTTCCTCGGGCTGCGAATAGCTTCCCGGCGGGTAAATCAGGCCGGTCGAAAGGCCCATCGCGCCCGCTTCCATGCCTTCGCGAACAAGGGCTTTCATTTTGTCCATCTCTTCGTCGGTCGGCTTGCGGTTGTCATAGCCCATGACGTTGCCGCGTATGTTGCCGTGGCCCATGTAAAAAGCCATGTTGGTCGGCAGCTTCTGCTTGGCAATTTCTTCAAAAACCGCTTTGGCGGTGCCGCCCTTTGCCAGAATGCTTTTCTGCTGCTCTTCGCTCATATAGGGGCCGACGGCCGAGAACTTGGGGTCGATGTACGGCTCGAGCGAGACGCCGCAGTGGCCGGTGATTTCGAAGGTGATGCCCTGCTCCAGAATGTTGAAGGCATCAAGATCGGCCAGCACGGCCAGATCGGAATGCGAATGCCAGTCGATAAAACCGGAGCTGACGCACAGGCCGGCGATATCGAGAACCTCTTTGGCTTCCTGCCCGTCGAGGTTGCCGACAGCGGTGATGACGCCGTCCTTTACGCCGACATCGGCCTGAAAGCGGGGCTTGCCGGTGCCGTCGACGACGGTGCCGTTTTTCAAAATAAGATCCAACATTTACACAGCTCCTCCCTTGTTACTGCTTGTTGAAGAGAATCATGTCGCACATGGGCTCCAGCTGAGCGGCCAGCGAGACGATGGCGCCCGTCAGGTCATAGTTGAAGCGGACGGGGACATAGCCGCCCCCCTCGTTGCGCGCGTCGATACAGAACAGATCATAACCGGCGGGCAAAAGCGGCAGATCCTGACACAGGGCATGGATGACCAGCGCGCCGTCCTTGTCCTTTACCGTCAGACGGCCGTAAGCGGGGTGGGAATATTCGCCGAGATAGGCGGCGTTTTCATGCGCCTGCGGCGGCGCGCTTTGCAGGGACGCTTCAACCTTTTTGACCTCTTCTTCACCCTGGCGCAGCGTGCTTTCCATGAAGTCCCAGAAACGGCCCGTCCAGTCGATTTCGCTCAGGCCGAGCGCCAGGTCGGCGATGATATAGCCGAGCGCGGCGGGGCTCTGGTTGCGGTTCAGGTTGGTCAGAACTGAGAAGCAGACGCCATCCCTGGGCAAAAAGCCGACCAGGCTTTTAAAGCCGTCGATGGTTCCGCCGTGGTGTACCAGCTTGTGGCCGCGATAGCTTTCGATAAACCAGCCCTGGCCGTAGCTTGTAAAGTCGATTTCGTCAAAAGAGTAGGGGAACATTTCGCCCGGCTTGACAATCATCTGCGGGCAGTGCAGCTGGTCGGCCATTTTTTCAGAGAAAATGCGCTTGCCCTCGAACACGCCGCGGCCCAGGTGCAGCCGCGCCCATTTGTCCAGGTCGCACACCGTCGAGCTGATGCAGCCGCAGCTGCCCAGATGCGAAATGTCGTTGTACGGCATGAGCTCGAGCTTTCCGTCCTGCCAGCGATAGGGCTCGGCCTGGTTGGGAACCTTGCCCCGGTAGTCGGCGGCGTTTAAGTAGGTGCGGGTCATGCCGAGCGGTTTTAAAATGCGCGCGGTGACAAAGTCCTGCCACGTCCCGCCGGTCACCTTTTCGGCCAGGACGCAGGCCAGGGTGAACATCATGTTCTGGTAGTGCATCCGCGCGCGCGGCTCAAAGGCGGGCGGCAGGTAGCGCAGGCGATGGACGATGTCATAAATGGTGACGTCGCGGTCGTTGAGCCACATGATGTCGTGGCGCGGCAGGCCGGAGCGGTGCCCCAGCGCGTCGCGCACCGTCAGATGCGTGGTCATATAGGGGTCGTACATCTCGAAATCAGGCAGATAGGTTTTGACCGGCTTGTCAAGGTCGAGCTTGCCGTCGTCGCACAAAATGCACAGTGCCGTGGCGATAAAGGCCTTCGAGGCCGAAGCGATGGCGTAGATGGTGTTCTCGTCGGCCGGCAGGTTCTGCTCGACGTTGGAAAGGCCGCCGCCACAGAAGAAGGTCTCGCCGTCCTTAAAGACGCTGACCATGACGGAAGGGATATGATATTTTTCACGGATGCCGGCAATGATGCCGTTCAGGCGTTCCTGCATTTCCTGATTGTGCATATGGATTCTCTCCTTTGAAAGGGCGCGCCCTGCGGCGCCCTACTTAACCTTTTTAAAGACGATCTGCTCGCCGATTTCGGGCTGTAAGTCGGCGTGCAGGGCGAGGATGCTGTTTTTGGCGTCGGTTTCAAAGTGCGCCGGGAAGGCCATGCCGAAGGTCGGGGCGCTCAGCTGGAAGTGGTTGTAGGCGATGTGCTTGCACACAACCTCCATGCTGCCCCATTCGACGCTCAGCGCGCCGTCCTTCAGGGTCAGGATGAGCTCGCCGTAGCCGGGGTTTTCATAGGTGCCGGCGGCAGCCGAAAGCTCGAAGGTCGCGGGCGCGCCCTGGGGGGCTTCCGCCAGCATTTTGGCCTGCTCTTCGGCAGCCTGTTTGAACATGTCGGCGTAAAAGTCGGCAAAACGCCCGCCCCAGTCGACGGCTTCGTCGCCGAACTGCATGTCGATAAGGGTGTACATAATGGCCATGTTGGCCGGGCAGGCGTTGAGGTTGGTCAGAATGGACATGCCGAAGCCGGTTCCCGGCAAAAAGGCCTGCATGGCCGAAAAGCCGTCGATATTGCCGCCGTGATGCACCAGCTTGCGGCCGCGGAAGCTTTCGATAAACCAGCCGAGGCCGTAGGCGGGCAGGCAGGCGTAGCCTTCCAGCACCTTGCCGGTGCCAAAGTCGTCGATGACCATCTGATGGCGGTGGCATTCGTGCATCATCTTTTCCGAAATGATCTGCTTGTCGCCCGCTTTACCCTCATTTAAGTGTAGGGCAACCCATTTGGCCATCTGCCGGGTCGTCGAGTTGATGCTGCCGGCCGCGCCCATGACCTCGATGTCCTTATAGGGCATACGGGTCGTCTTGCCGCTTTCATGATCGTAAGCGTAGCCGCGCGCCGCCTTGGGGAAGGCCGCCATGTCGCGGGCAGCATTGAAGTTGACGGGGTCCATGCCGAGCGGCTTGAAGATGCGCTCGCGCACGAAATCCTCCCACTTCTGGCCCGAAACGCGTTCGACCAGATAACCGGCCAGCATGTACATGTGATTCTGGTACTGCATGGTATAGCGGAAGGGGGCGCTGGGCTTTAAGTAGCGGATGCGGTGCACCAGTTCTTTGGCCGTGATGGTCTCCATACGGGGGTACCAGGTGAACTCGTGGCGCGGCAGGCCGCAACGGTGGCACAGGATATCGCGCACCGTCAGGTGCTCGGTGACGTAGCTGTCGTACATTTCAAACTCGGGAATGTGTTTTTTGACGGGATCGTCCAGCTTGATTTTGCCGTCGTCGCACAGAATGCACAGCGCCGCGGCGACAAAGGCCTTGGTGCTCGAACCGATGGCGTACATGCTGTCCTCGTCGGTGGGGATGTTCTCTTCCACATCGCGCAGGCCGGCGTTGATGCTGTAAACCTGGCCGTTGTCGTAAATGGTCACGCTGGCCGAGGGCGCGTGGTTCTTCTTCAGAATCTCTTCGATGGCTGCTTGGGCTTTTTTGACGTCTAACATAACACAAACCTCCCTGAAATAAGTGATGGATAAGCACGGTTCTTTGTCGCTTGTCGACTAAAGGCATATCCTTTTATTATTTCATTATAGTGTCAACGGGGAAGAGACGCAAGGGGAAAAACCGCCGCAGCGGCAATTTCAAACGCCATTCAGTAAAGGGAGCCGCCTGCGCTGTTGCGGCGCAGGCGGCATTTTTTACAGAACGAACTGAATGGCGCGCAGAACCTCGATATAATCGCGGGTCTTCATCTGGATGATGTTGTCCTCGATTTTCTTAAAGCCGGGGAAGTAGGACATTTTGGTGGCTTTGTGGTGGTCGCGGTAGCAGATCTCCAGCGTGAACTTCTGCGGCAGCTCGCACAGGGCATTTTTCAAATCCTGCCGGAGCGCCTTTTCGCTCTCTTCGCGGATGCGCTTGACAGCCAGAGCCGGCGAGATGGAGCGGGTGGCGCTGCCCATGCCCTCTTTGACGGCGACCGTCTTGAGCAGGGGGTGCAGGGGGGTGGAATCTTCACACAGCTGCTTATCGCCGGCGAGGAACACGGTGGGCACGCCTTCGAGCGCACAGGCCCAGCTGTACAGCATGAACTCGCTGGCCTTGACGCCGTTGATTTTGATCCACAGCGGCGCCAGCGTCATGGTGTGAGACAGCGGGTTGCCGTCGCGGCCGGCGGCGTTGTGATAGCCGACGAACATGGCGGCGTCAAAGCCCGACTCGACGCCCTGGGCCATGCCGTAGGGGTGGCCCGTCCAGTTGCGCTGGACCTCGACGCATTCGGGAAGCTGGGTCACGTCGATATTGGTGCCCGAGCCGTGAGCGTCCTTGACCAGGATGTAGTCGGCGCCGGCGGCGATGGCGCCTTCACAGGCGGCCTTGACTTCGGCCGTCATCTGGCGGGCGTGCGCGGCGGCGCAGGCCTCGCGCATGGTGTGGGTTTCTTCCCACAGCGTGGTCGTTGTAATTCCTTCGATGTCGCAGCTGATAAATACGCGCATGGTAACAATCCCTTCCTTTCGGTTTGGAAAGCAGCTTGCCTGACGGCAGAAGAAAAACCGCCGTCGGCGGCACTGCCTTTGATCAAGGTTCCTGCTTTGTCAAGCTGATTATACCACACTTTTTCAATACAGAGCAATAGCAAAGCAGCGGCAAAAGGGAAAAGGCAGGAGGGAAAAGACTGTGCGCAGCGGGAAAGGTCAGTCTATGCCGAAAAGCCGGCACAGAGCTGCGGCGGCATCGGCGTCCAGCGCCGAGTAGGCGACGCCGCCGTATTCATAAAAGCGGTCGCTGCACGCCGTGTATTTGAGCGTTGTTACGGTGGGCTCTCCGGCGGTTTCGATGGTCAGGTAACGGGTTTGGCGGACAACATCCAGCAGCCCGCCGTCGCCGTCGCCGCCGCTGACGCCGATGAGCGCCCAGTTGTCGCCGCCCAGGCAGGTCATGGCGCAAAGGACGTCGTACAGGCGGGCGAGGGACTGCGCGTCGGTGATTTGAAAAGTGCCGATTTCCGCCTGAAGCGCCTTACCCTCGTCGGTGTTGTCCATATTGGCAGGGCTGACGGTGACGCACAGCAGCTCGTCAGCCGACGAAACGCCGTAAATCTGTTCGAGCACCAGACTATAGGGGTACGGGGAAAAGTCCAGATCCAGGCTGAACCAGGGCAGTTCGGACCAGGCCGACTGGCCGTCCGCCACCGCCTGCTCGAGCTCGGCCAGCTCGCCGTCGTCCAGAACGGTGAAGCAGGCAAACTCCCACAGGGTGTAGCCGTCCGGCTCCCGGTGAATCAGGTAGCGCAGCTCCTCGTGCCCGCGCGGCAGATACCAGTCCGAAACGCCTTCCAGCGCTTTTCCCAGACTGCCGGGCAAAAGAACTTTGCCGGTTTCGCTGACGGCGGCTTCGTGATACTCGGCTATGCGCCCCGCGATGGGGAGCAGGCTGCAGCGCAGCGCCTGTTCGGTCATCTGCCCGTCGGCGGGGGAGACGGGGGCAAGGAGATCGGCGGCGCGCACGCGGGACATGTCAGGCGTCTGCGCCGGCGGCGACTGCACGGTCGGGTCGCCGGGCTCGGCAGGCGGGAGGCCTCCGGACAGCCAAAGGACAGCCCCCAGAAGCAGGCACAGGCAGGCGCACAGGCCCAGCGGAAGCTTAAAGCTGCGGCGCGGGCGCGGCGCGTCCAGCGCCGGGGCGATGTGGCGTTCGTCGATTTCTCCCAAAAGATGAAGAAGCTCTTGCGGTTTCACAGTTCAATTCCCTCCTCTTTTAAGCAGGTGCGCAGCCTGCCGCGCAGGCGGTGCAGCACGGTGGTGACGCGGCTTTGCGACCATCCGAGCCAGTCGGCCAGCTCGGCGACGGAGTCCAGCCGCCAGTAGCGCCGGACGAAAAGAGCGCGCTTTGTCGGCTCCAGCCCGTCGAGAAAACGGTTGAGCGCCGTGAGCACGGCTTCGTGCGCCAGCTCGCTTTCGGGGCCGCCGCTGCTCGAAACACATTCCGCCAGCTCGTCCAAAGCAAGGGGAACCTGTCCGCCGCCGCGTTTCCCGGCGTGCAGCGAGCGCAGCCGGTTGAGAGCGAGGTTGCGTGTAATGCGCCCCAGAAAAATACGCAGCGACAGCGGCCGCTCCGGCGGGATGGCGTTCCATGCCCGGAGCCAGGTATCGGACAGGCACTCTTCACAGTCGCGGCCGTCGGACAGGATGTTGCGGGCGATGCGGGCGCAGTAAGCGCCGTACTGCGCCCGCGTTTCGTCAATGGCGCGCTCTTCGCGGGCAAAGTAGAGCGATATCAGTTGACTATCGTCCATGTCAGACCTCCTTTCGACTGTATAGACCCCTTTGAAAGCAGAATGTCACAGCCCGGAAGACACAAAATTACGGCCGTCATAGCGGGGATTTTATTTTCGGTTGGAATATCTGTCATACCGCCGCAGAAAAGCAAAGCTCCGCCTTGCCGGGCCCCATCGCAGGACTGAATTTTGGTGAACAGAAAACAACCGATAAGTGAGAATTTTTTTCTTTCATATCGTATAAAGATTGCGCCCTATCGAGCTTTATGCTATAATGTAAACGACATGGATTAAAGAGGGGTTATTCGGCATGGCGGTTTCATACAACAAGCTCTGGAAGCTTCTGATCGATAAAAATATGAAAAAAATGCAGTTAAAGGAAGCCGCAGGCATCGGCTCGACAACTCTGTCCAAGCTCAGCAAAAACCAGCCCGTATCCATGGAAGTCATCATGAAAATTTGCTGTGTTTTAGAGTGCAATATCGGCGACATTATGGATATTGTTGAAAAAAAGTAGGAAGGAGAGCTTGATATGGGTCTTGCCCGAAATGCTTACATAGACGCTTCAAATGTATATGAAAGCTCTCTGGAAAGCAACTATAAAAAAGAGAATGGGATCTTTTATACAGATTTACCCCTTGCCGAAAAGATGTTGGCGGAGCTGAAGCTGCCGAAACAAGCAACCATAATGGACCCCTGCTGCGGCGCCGGTGTGTTCCTTTTTGCCGCAAAAAAGCATGGTTTTATGAACCTTTATGGTGTGGATCGGGATAAAAAAGCCATCGATTTCTGCCTGGACCATATTCATAATGTTTCCTTTCATGCCTGCGATTCCATTGGCCAATCAGGGGCTTCCCTGCTTGCCGAAATAGAATTGGCCGGACAGCCGGACGTTATAATAGGGAATCCGCCATATGTTCCTTTGACAGGGGACGCCGGGCTCAACAGCGACTCTCTTTTTAAGCGCAGAGTCCTGGATTCCGGCAACAACCTGTTTGTTGCGGCGCTGATACGTTCTTTTGAAATTGCAAAACCAGGGGGGATTGTGTCTTATATTATTCCGAAAAATTTTTTGCACGTGGCAGGATACAGTTTGTTGCGAAGAGCGCTGCTCGAAGAAAAGACGATCGTTTCTATCGTGGATATTGGCGCTTATTTCAAAAACGTACGCGGGGAACAGATCGTTCTGACGGTTAAAAATTGCGCTGCGGACAAAAAACATAAAATAAAATTGAAAAAGCTGGCAGGCAACCGCTTTGTAAATATGACAAAAATACCGCAATCTTTTTACAAAGACGAAATTTTGATGTTTAATTGCGGAGAGGATTATTCAACTTATAAAAAGCTGACCTCTTCCTATCAGACATTGTCTGACTTGTGCAACGGGTATGTCGGCAGAGGAAAGTCCACATCTAAAGACGCGATTGTTGGAAAAGAGCTGCGCAAATTCGGGTATAAAAACCATACCGTCCCGGCAGGAGGAAACAAAGTATTTATCCAGAATATTTACAGTGCCGAAGCAGGGATTATCGCCGCTTTTGGCGGCGATATGGAAGCGTCGCAAACCGTTACTGTTTTTACAGACAGCGACGAAAAAATGTGCCGTTATATATTAGGCATACTGCATTCCCGCATTTGTAATTTTTTTCTGTACAAGTACTGTTACAACTATTCTAAGCTTACCATGCATACGGATGCCAAGTATTTAAAAAAAATACCCCTGCCCTCAAATCGTCAACAGAACAAATATTTTGATGCAATTCTCAGCCTGGTCGGCAGGTTGGAAAGCAATGAATATATGAGTCAAAAATGGTTTGACTGTTTGGAAGAATTGAATCAAATTGTATATGAGGCATATGGCATGAACAAAAAAGAGTCGGATTACATTGACTGCGAAGTGAAAAGGATTCAGTCTAAAAGGTGGATTTCCAATGGACAACTCTAAAAAATGCAACGATCTCACCGGCAAAGAGTGGCTTCAGAATTCCTTTAGCATATGGAGGGATTTGTCAAAAACAAAAGAAGAAAAAGATTTTAAACACCCTGCATCCTACCCCGTTTCGCTATGCGAAAAGCTGATTAAAACTTTTTCCAAAGCAGACGCGCTCGTTTTGGACCCATTTAACGGAATCGGCTCAACAACGGTAGCGGCTCAGAACCTCGGGCGTAAAGCGGTGGGAATCGATTTGTCCCAGGAGTTTTGCGATATAGCGAAACGCCGTGTGGGGGAAGACGACAGGATACAAATTATCAATGGGGACAGTTTTGAGATATTAGAAACATTGCCGGCCAATGATTTTGATATTTGCATAACATCGCCGCCGTATTGGGATATTCTCAATATGAAACGCAGCGCAGACACCAAAAACGCCGTTAACTATTCGGACAAAATAAACGACATCGGAAATATCGCTGATTATGACGAGTTCATCCATACGCTGTCTCATCTGTTTTCTGCGGTTAACAGGGTTTTGAAAAAAGGCGGGTACTGTATTGTTAATGTAATGGATATCCGCAAAAAAAGCAATTTTTATCCTTTGCATAGCGATTTGGCTACGGCATTGCAAAAAATAGGGTTTATCTATGATGATTTAATCATTTGGGACAGACAGTCGGATTACAATAATATGCGTCCGCTCGGGTATCCATATAAATTCCGCATCAACAAAGTGCATGAATATATATTGATTTTCATAAAGGAGTAACCGTCAAGCCATTTTTAACAATATAAACAACCGCCCTGCGGTTCTTCTTCCGTTTTTGGGTGTGGGAAATGCCGGTAATGTTGCAGATTTTGATCGAGGCTGTAATTTTTAAAGGAGGGTTTATAGATGGTGGAAAAGATATTGGATTTTTTGGATAAAATCAAGCGTAACGGCGGGAGCTTTTTCATTGAAGCAGAAGCGAAACCGGAAACAATGAGAACGTTTATCAACGAGTATAACAGAACGCATACGCCCGCTGTTGCCATGAACAGCGAGGGGATCATTGTTTTGCAGGAAAGCGCCAATAAATGGGCGCTTGAATTAAGGCTCTACGTCCCGGCCGCGCCGCCTGCGGAAATCGCAGACCTGTTTGGAAAGAACAAAGTATACAGAACCGAATACATCTATCGCCTGAACGATAACAGGCTCATTCGAGGATTGTTTGCCAACGGCTGTAAAATAGGAATGAATTAAAAAGGATGGTGATGGAATGAATCGAGAAATGGCCTACCTTTTGGGTATGATTTGCGGAAATGGGGAAATAAAACGCGGCGCCTCTGAAACAAGGATAGCTATTGAAATTCCGCATAAAAAATTAGCAACGGAAAACAACAATGACGTAAGGATCTATGTGCGTGCAAGTATAACCGATATACGTTCCGTGCTGGAGCCGCTGATTGGCACGGGCCTGAATTTCACCCAGCAGGATAATTGCTCTATTATTTCGTTCGCAAAAAGAAACGATGAATATTTAATGCGGGAAATTCTGCGGTATATCGGCACTGCCGTTTCCCACGAGAACATAAAAATAGACGATGAAATTTTCTCCTTTACCCATGATGAGAAGATTTCTTTTCTACAGGGATTTGCCGATGTCACAGGGTATATCCGCAGGAGCAATTATTTTTTTAAGCCGTATATGCACAGAGTGTACCTGGAAGTGCCGCATAACTGGTATTTGGTCAGCGACATTTGCCGATTGCTGAAAGACGTAAATATCCCTGTGCAGACCATAGACTGGGCCCACCCCAATATGCGCGATGGGAACCTTGTTAAATGCAATGAAGGAAAGCCAGACTTTTGGAAAAAAGAACATCAAATCAAAATATGGGCAAATGAATTTCTGCCGGTGGGCTTTGCCGTACTGCACAAAAAAGAGGCGCTGATTCAATTTGCAGCGGAATTGATGGACGGTATCAAAGGAGAAGGCAAAGATCCGGAAGAAGTGACGCACAAATTTTATTGGGAGGGTAAAGGCAAAAACAAAACCAAGCCGCCTCACCCCGGTGAAAGCGATGATTTTATTCCGCCGGAGATAAGAGGAAACCATTATGATTCCTGGAAGCAGATTGCAGAGGATTTAGGGTATAAGGAGTAAAACAATGCGGGAATTTGACCTGTATCCGCCCATGCAGCGTTGGCTTGCAACTTATTTGAAGGATAAGTACAAATCGGCTGACGAAATCATCGTTGTAGACGCACATAGTGAACGCTTGGACAGGGTTCTGAAAAAATTTGGCGTTGTCCAGGAAGAAGCGGTCGGGGTTGATATTCAAATTGATGTGCTGGGAATTGTAAAAAAATCCGGCCAATTTAAACTGTTCTTTATCGAGGCGAAAAAGACCAATTTGACGCTTCGTGACCTGGGCCAGCTGTGGGCATACTGCAAATTAATCGACCCGGAAGAGGCGTTTTTAATGACTTCGGCAGGATTGGGTTCCTTAAACAAGCTGTTAAATGTATATAAGCGGGAAGATCTGCTTGATTTCGGCGATGGGAAACGCATTAAAAAAATGAAAGTTGCTGTCTGGAATATGCAAACCAACGCTCCGGATTCTGCGAGTATGATTCCAAAATTATAAGGATCGTTCGGAAGAACTGCAAAATGGCGAATGCGCGGTTTTGATTTTGGCGCAAAAAAAGGACGGTGCAAAAGGCAGAAATACCTTTTGCACCGTCCTCTTGATTTTTTAAAAACTCACAAATTGTGATCCTCTTTATCCCCAAATACCTGCTTTGTACGGCAGGCGAACAAAAAGAACGTCCGGCTGCTGCGCCCAGGGTGAATACAGGATCGTTTGACAATACAGAGGAATCCATTATGCTGATATTAAAGAAGAAAAACAAAGAAAAAACCACTGTATATTGTGGAAGGAGGGGACCCGCGATATTCAGATGGAACGGCACTGCGCGCTGGGGTGCGCAGAAAAACAAAGTCTTTCAAAATGGAGGGAAAGCAGAAAGGGGTACATCGTGGACATGTTGTATTATTCATTTGAAAAGCTTTTGTACACAGCCGATACAGGACGGTATACCGGCTATGGCATCCGGGCGCTGCGTCAGGACAAGGGAAAATGGGAATGCGTAGACGAAGTAGGCGATATTTCCTGCGAGGAAAAGCAGGTAAAAAAGCTGGCCGAACTGTGTACGGAATTGGCGCTGGAGCCTGTTCACCTGCGCGACGTCGTTGAAGACATGCTGGGGGCAGTATAGGTAAAGAATACATACAGAGACGGCAAAGGGAAAGACAGGAAATGAAATACGGCAAACAGGCGCTCGCTGCTCAAAAGCAGGAGCGCCTGGCTTTTATGCGCCGGCCAGAACCCGACAGATGGAAAATGACTGAAAAATAAAGCCGGCAAATCCGTAAAGGGGATGGGCCGGCTTTTCTCTGTAAGAGCTGAGCGGCGGAAGAAGCGGGCGGGCAGTCCGCAGCAGCCCTTTCCTATGCTGTGCCGGCTTCACTCTCGGTCGAAAATACAATGCACGCCCTCGCGGCGCATCAGGCCGCCCACACAGTCCGCATTGCAGTGCAGGCAGCGGCGGATCTGCCCCTCTTCCCCGGTCAGTGCTTTGGACGGCCAGTCCGGGTCCGCGATCAACTGGCGGCACAAAGCGGCCAGCTGAATCCGTCCCGACTCCAGCTGCCGGCGGATAAAGGCGGGGGTTTGCAGGCGGCCGACGCCGCAGATGGGCTTTTGGGTATGGGGCCGCAGCGCATCGACATAAGGCAGAAAACAGCCTTCTTGCTGAAAATAGGGGTGGTTTGCATCGGGGATGGTGTCGCGCAGCGCTCCGTGATCGGCCAGGGCGACGTGGTAGCTGTCCGGCCCGGCCTGCTCGATGAGAGGAATGGCGTCCGCCAGCTCGCCTGCCGCCAGTCCGCCGTTGCCGTAATGGGGACTCTGCTGGCGCACCGGCAGCTTGAGGTCGACGGGCAGCCCCGGTTCGGCGCGCCGCACGGCCCCGATGCAGCGGCGCAGAAAAAGCGTGCGGTTTTCCACGCCGCCGCCGTATTCGTCGGTCCGCCGGTTGAGCAGCGGGGACAGAAAGGCGCCGCACATCCGGTCGCCGTGGATCTGCACCAGGTCAAAGCCCATTTGCCGCAGCAGAACGGCCGCTTTGCCAAAGCTTTCGACGAGGGCGTCGATGTCAGGGGCGGGCATGTCGGTAATGTAGCGGCTGACCGCTTGGTTGCGCAGACGCAGCGCCTCTTCGGGCGAAGGGTGCCCGCCGCCCTGCGGAGCGCTGCGGGGGCCGGGCGGATTGTCGGAAACAAAAAGCTGGGCGGCGACCCGGACATCATACCGGTGAGCGATCTCGAGCAGCCGCGCGAAAAAGTCAAGATCTGCCGGGCGGCAGACGGAATAGCCAAAGCCGCCGTCGATAACGGAAACGTCCCCCAAAATGATGAGTCCTGTTCCGCCCTGCGCAATGCGCGTCAAAAATTCCAGGGCGTGTTCCGGCGTCATACCCAGCGAGGTGGGGGCGAAAACCAGCCGGTTTTTGAGTGTCAGCCCGCCAATGCTGACAGGGCTTGCGAGAATATCCATCATAAAGCCTCCGTTTTTAAATCAGCTGGGTTTATTCTAGCAAACCCGCGGCGGCAGCGCCAGAGGGAAAGGCCGCAAAAGCCCGATATATCAGAACATTAAAAGGCGGCGGCACCAGTTATTAAAAATGGTTATATACGGCCATCCGTTTGCCGGCGTATGGCTTGCGGCGGGCCGGCGCACATGCTAAAATGAAAACGGGGCGCATGACGAGGCAAAGTCCCCTTTACCACAGAGGAGGCTGAAATAATGCAGACGCAGGGGCAGGACGGCGCACGGCAGTATCTGGCGTGCGAGGGCTGGCTGACCTATAGCCTTTTGATGGCGGCGGGCGGCCTTTTGGGCGCTTTTACCTACACACTGCGCGGCGGTGTGTTCTGCAACGCGCAGACGGGCAATTTTGTGCTGCTGGCGATGGCGCTCGGCAATGCGCGGTGGCGCGAAGCCGCCTATTACGTCATTCCCATCACGGCCTATTTCCTGGGCGCTTTTGTCTCTGAGCTGCTGTTTGAAAAAATGCGCCGCAAGGGCCGCCTGCGCTGGGAAACGATGCTCGTCGGCGGGGAAGCGGCCGTCGTCTTTCTGCTCGGGCTTTTGCCGGACAGCGCGCCGTACCAGATTTCACAGGTCGCCATCAACTTCATCTGCTCCATGCAGTACAATACTTTCCGGCAGCTGCGCGGCGTGCCGATGGCGACGACCTTTTGCACCAACCACATCCGACAGGTCGGCGTCAATCTGGCCCAGATCGCAGGCGGCAGGCGGGGTGAAAGCGTGCGGCGGCTGCGCACGCACAGCGCGATGCTCTGCCTGTTTGTCGCAGGGGGCGCGGCGGGCGCCGTGCTGTGTGCATGGGCGGGCGGAAGGGCCGTCTGGGGCGCCGGGGTTTTGCTGGCCGCCGCCTTTTGCGATTTGCTGTACGCCGACCTGCGCGCCGAGCGGGCGCTGCGCACACAGAGCCCCAGGGGGCATTGACGGGGCGGAAAACCTGCCGCAAAGCAATTTGCGCGCCTGCTTTTACAAATGATCCATTTTTTTGGCGGCAAATTGTGGTATACTAATAAAAGCTGCGGCCTGCTGCCGATGCAGGGCAGCCGGCTTCTTGCAAAACCAGGTTCAAGCGCGAATTTACCGGAAAGGAAGTTTCAATAGATATGGCTGGCTCTTTTCTCAAGAAAATATTCGGCGATACCTCGCAAAAGGAAATCAAAAAAATCATGCCGCTGGTGACGGCAGCCGAAGAGCTGGAGGGCAAGTACGCCGCGCTGTCGGATGAAGAGCTGCGGGCGCAGACGCCGGCGCTCAAGGCGCGTCTGGCCGCCGGCGAAACGACCGACGACATTCTGCCCGACGCCTTCGCCGTCTGCCGCGAAGGCGCCCGGCGCGTGCTGGGCATGTTCCCCTACCGCGTACAGCTCATCGGCGGCATTGTCCTGCACCAGGGGCGCATCGCGGAAATGAAGACGGGCGAAGGCAAAACACTGGTCGCCACGCTGCCCGCCTACCTCAACGCGCTCGAAGGCAAAGGGGTGCACGTCGTCACCGTTAACGACTACCTGGCCAAGCGCGACAGCGACTGGATGGGCAAGGTGTACCGTTTTCTCGGCCTGAAGGTCGGCGTCATTGTCCACGGGCTGTCCAACGCGCAGCGGCGCGAAGCCTACGCCTGCGACATCACCTACGGCACCAACAACGAGATGGGCTTTGACTACCTGCGTGACAATATGGCCATTTACAAAGAGGAAATGGTGCAACGCGGCCACCATTTCGCCATCGTCGACGAGGTTGACTCCATTCTGATCGACGAGGCGCGCACGCCGCTCATCATTTCCGGCCAGGGGGACAAATCGACCGAGCTGTATGCCGTCGCCGACCGCTTTGCCGCCACGCTGACGTCGCTCAAGGTGGTCGAGGTCGATGCCAAAGAGAGCCAGGACGACATCGAAGCCGACTACATTGTCGATGAAAAGGCCAAGACGGCGACCATCACGCCGCGGGGCGCGCGCAAGGCCGAGGCGTATTTCAAGGTCGAAAACATCACCGACCCCGAAAACATGACGCTGATGCACCATATCAACCAGGCCATCAAGGCGCGGGGCGTCATGAAGCGGGACGTCGACTACGTCGTGCGCGACGGTGAAATCATCATCGTCGACGAGTTCACCGGCCGCCTGATGTTCGGCCGCCGCTATAACGAAGGCCTGCACCAGGCCATCGAAGCCAAGGAAAAGGTCAAGGTGCTGCGCGAAAGCAAGACGCTGGCCACCGTGACCTTCCAGAATTACTTCCGCCTTTATAAAAAGCTGTCCGGCATGACGGGCACCGCTTTGACCGAAGAGGAAGAGTTCCGTCATATTTACAAACTGGACGTCATCGAAATCCCGACCAACAAGCCCATGATCCGCAAGGATCATTCCGACACCGTCTTTAAAAACGAGGCCGGCAAGTTCAAAGCGGCCATCCGCACCATTAAGCAGTGCCATGAAAAGGGGCAGCCGGTGCTGGTCGGCACCATTTCCATTGAAAAAAGCGAAATCCTGTCCGACATGCTCAAGCGCGAGGGCGTCAAGCACCAGGTGCTCAACGCCAAGCATCATGAAAAAGAGGCGCACATCGTCGCGCAGGCAGGCCGGCCGTACGCCGTCACCATTGCGACCAACATGGCGGGCCGCGGCACCGACATCATGCTGGGCGGCAACCCGGAGTTCATGGCGCGCGACGATCTGTCCAGGGCGGGTATGAGCGACGAGCTTTTAAACGAGGCGGTCGGCTACGCCGAGACCGACAATCAGGAGGTGCTGGAAGCGCGCGCGCAGTTTGCCGAAAAGCTGAAAAAATACCGCGCCGAGACGGAAAAGGACGCCGAGTTTGTGCGGCAGGCCGGCGGGCTTTATATTTTGGGCACCGAGCGGCATGAGTCGCGCCGCATTGACAACCAGCTTCGCGGCCGCGCCGGCCGCCAGGGCGACCCGGGCGAAAGCGCCTTTTATCTGTCGCTGGAGGACGATTTGATGCGCCTATTCGGCTCGGAGCGCGTACACAGCATGATGGATTCGCTCGGCCTGCCCGAGGACGAGCCCATCGACCAGCGCATTTTGTCCGGCGCCATTGAAAACGCCCAGCGCAAGGTTGAAAGCCGCAATTTCCAGTCGCGCAAATATGTGCTGGAATACGACGACGTCATGAACCGCCAGCGCGAAATCATTTACGGCCAGCGCGCCCAGGTGCTGGAGGGCGAGAACATCCGGCCGCAGATATTGTCCATGATCGACTCGTCAATTGAGCGGACGGTCAAGGACATTGCCGCCGGCAAGGACTATCTGGACACCTGGCAGGCCGAGGAAATTGTCAAGCACTACACGCGCATTTTCATCGCGCCGGGCGAGGTTCTTTTTACAAAGCAGGAGCTGGAAACATTGACGCCCGAGCAGTTCGCCGAGCGCATCAAAGAGCGCGCCCACGCGGAATATGAAGCCAAGGAAAAAGCGCTGGGCAGCGAAGTCATGCGCGAGCTGGAGCGCGTCGTGCTGCTCAAAACGGTCGACCAGAAGTGGATGGATCACATTGACGCCATGCATGAGCTGCGGCGCGGAATCGGGCTCAACGCCTATGCGCAGCAGGACCCGGTCACCGAATACAAGCGCCAGGGCTTTGATATGTTTGAGGCGATGATCGATGAAGTGCGCGAGGAAACGGCGCGCATTATCTTCCTGGCGCAAATCCGCGGCGAAGGCCCCAAGCGTGAAAAGGTCGCCAAGGAAAGCGCGGCGATTGGCGCCGGCGGCGACGGCAGTACCCGGCCGCAGCCGGTGCGCAAAGGCAAAAAGCCGGGGCGGAACGATCCGTGCCCGTGCGGAAGCGGCTTGAAGTACAAGAAATGCTGCGGGAGAAACGAGTAGCCCGGCTTTTTGCCGCGAGCGAAAGCGAGCCGCCGACGGGTGTCGGCGTTCGAGCCGGCGAGTTCACCTCGCCGAGCGAGTATAAAATAAAGGGGCCCCCGCCGGAACCCAGCGAAGCGGTTTCGGCGGGGCAAAAAAGCCGGGTCGGAACGATCCGTGTCCGTGCGGAAGCGGGCTGAAGTACAAGAAATGCTGTGGGAGAAACGAGTAGCCCGGCTTTTTGCCGCGAGCGAAAGCGAGCCGCCGACGGGTGTCGGCGTTCGAGCCGGCGAGTTCACCTCGCCGAGCGAGTATAAAATAAAGGGGCCCCCGCCGGAACCCAGCGAAGCGGTTTCGGCGGGGCAAAAAAGCCGGGTCGGAACGATCCGTGCCCGTGCGGAAGCGGCTTGAAATTTAAAAGATGTCTGTTCTTTTTGGTTCGGCAAAAAGAACCAAAAACCGACGCGAGGGGGCGCAGCTGCGGCGGCTCTGCCCGGGTCGTGCCCCCTCGCGGCTCCCCCATTGACGAACTTTTACATAAGCTTGACCGTGAGATAGGTCTGTTCCGCCTGCGAGGCGTGCGCCGAGCGAGTATGAAATAAAGGGGCCCCCGCCGGAACCCAGCGAAGCGGTTTCGGCGGGGCAAAAAAGCCGGGTCGGAACGATCCGTGCCCGTGTGGAAGCGGCTTGAAGTACAAGAAATGCTGCGGAAGAAACGAGTAGCCCGGCTTTTTGCCGCGAGCGAGAGCAAGCCGCCGACGGGTGTCGGCGTTCGAGCCGGCGAGTTCACCTCGCCGAGCGAGTATAAAATAAAGGGGTCCCCGCCGGAACCCAGCAAAGCGGTTTCGGCGGGGCATGCCCTCTGCCGATTTTTGATACTTTTTAATCCATTAAAAAGGAGAGATCCCCCGTGCTCAAACTGATCAAAAACGCCGAGGTCTATACGCCGCAGCCTATCGGGCGGCAGGATATCCTGATAGCGGACGAGAAGATCGTCCGGGTTGCGCCCGAAATTACCGGGTATGACAAACTGCCCGATGTCGAAGTGCTGGACGCCGGCGGCAAACGGCTGGCGCCGGGCTTTATCGACCTGCACGTTCATGTGACAGGCGGCGGCGGGGAGCAGGGCCCGGCTTCCCGTGTGCCGGAAATCCGGCTTTCAGAGCTGGTGGAGGCCGGCGTGACGACGGTGCTCGGCCTGCTGGGGACCGACGGAACCTCGCGCAGCGTTGAAAATTTACTGTACAAAACAAAGGCGCTCCGGCAGGAGGGCATCACAGCCTTTATGCTGACGGGCAGTTACCAGTATCCCTCGGTCACTATAACGGGCGACGTCATTCGGGATATCGCGCTCATTGACGAATGCGTCGGCGCCAAGGTCGCGCTCAGCGATCACCGCAGCTCCAACCTGACGCAGCAGGAGCTTGTCCGTCTGGCCTCGGACGTCCGCATGGGCGGGCTGATTTCGGGCAAAGCGGGGCTGCTCGTCATGCACATGGGCAGCGGAAAGCAGATGCTGGAGCTCATCCGCCGCGCGCTGGAGGAAACGGAGATTCCGGCGAAAACCTTTTTGCCCACGCACGTCGGCCGCAACGACGGGTTGATTGACGATGCTATCGCTTTTGCCAAATGCGGCGGCGTCTTTGACCTGACGGGCGACCAGGAGCAGACGGCTGCGCATTCCTGCGGGCGTTATATCCGCCGTGCATTGGACGCCGGCGTTTCTATCGATCACATCACCCTGTCGTCGGACGGCTGCGGCAGTATGCCGCGCTTTGATGAAAACGGCGAATGCATCGGCCTGACCTATTCGACGCCGGGCGTGCTGCTCAAAGAGCTCCGCTGGGCCGTTCAGCATGAGGGCATTGCGCTGGAAACAGCGCTTGCGGTCGTCACCTCGACGCCGGCCAAAGTGCTGGCGCAGTCAGGGCGCAAGGGTTGTATTGCCCCCGGCGCCGACGCCGATATGGTGATTTTTGATAAAGATTTGCATATTACATCGGTGCTGGCGCGCGGAAAGCTCGCCCGGTGGGAGGGGAAAACCCTGATGCGCGGCACGTTCGAAGTATAGCGTAATTCATATTCCTGAAAGCGGAATAGAAATAACAAAAAGGCGACAGTTTGAAAGCTGTCGCCTTTTTGCTGTCCACAGTGGTGATCTTGTCCAATTGCCGAAAAAAGTTTTTGTTGAAAAAAGAAATTTTACGGCCGGGGTATTGACAGCCGCTTTTGCGCATACTAATATAGAAGCAAGATAAAATCAGAACAATGTTCTGCATAATGGAACAAAGGAGCTTTTATGAAGGTACTTATCATCAATCCCGGCGCGACTTCGACAAAAATCGCTGTGTATGACGAGGAAAACGAGGTCTTCCGCCGCACGATTGATCATTCGACCGCTGACCTGGCCCCCTTTGAGCATGTGGTCGATCAGTTTGCCTACCGCAGAAAGCTGGTTGCAGAAGAGGTGGCGGCGGCGGGCTACCGGCTGACCGATTTTGCCGCCGTTTGCGGGCGCGGCGGGCTTTTGCGCCACATCCCGTCGGGTACTTACCGTATCAATGACCGCGTGATTGCGGACATCGAAAACCCGCCCTACGGCGAGCACGCTTCCAACCTGGGGGCGATTTTGTCTAAAAGCATCGCCGATGAAGCGGGTATTCCGGCCTTCTTTGTCGACCCGGTATCGGTCGACGAACTGACCGACGTTGCGCGCGTCAGCGGATTTAAGGGAATGCAGCGAGAGAGCTTTTTCCACGCGCTTAATCAAAAGGGGATGGCCCGCGCCGCGGCGCGGCAGCTGGGCCGGAAGTATGAGGACTTGAACCTCATTGTCGTACACATGGGCGGCGGCGTTTCGGTTGCGGCGCACCAGAAGGGCCGTGTCGTCGACATGTTCAACGTCAAGGACGAGGGGTCGTTTGCCATGGATCGCGGCGGCAGTCTGCCGGTTAACGCCGTCATCAATTTCTGCTTTTCCGGAAAGACCAAGGCCGAGGTCAAAAAGCTGCTCGGCTCGCAGGCAGGCGTTTTTTCCTACCTGGGCACCCGTGATTTCCGCGAAGTGGAAGAGCGCCGGAAGGCGGGAGACAAAGAGGCCGCTTTGATTTTCGACGCGTTGGTCTACCAGCACTGCAAGGACATCGGGGCCATGGCCGCCGTGCTGCGCTATGAAATTGACGCGATTGTTCTGACCGGCGGCATGGCCAACAGCAAACTGCTGTGCAGCGAAATTTCCGGCTATGTGCAAAAGCTGGCGCCCATTCTGATTCTCCCCGGCGAAGAGGAAATGCGTTCGCTGGCCGAGGGCGCGCTGCGCGTTCTGCATGGCGAGGCTGCGGCGCTGGAATACTAACACTTTGCCAAACCCCGCCGCAGCGCGGGAAGTGCATTTTACTTTCGAGGTGAAGACAGATGATTCATTCGATCAGCGAGCTGATGCAGGCGGCCAAGCAGGGGCCGGAAGCGACGCTGGCCGTTGCCTGCGCGCACGATTACGACGTGCTCAAGGCCGTTTCGGCTGCGAGGAAGGAAGGCATTGCCCAGGCCGCGCTCATAGGAAAGGCTGACAGGATTCGCGAAATACTGGCTGATTTAAATGAGAAGGAAGGGCATTTTTCCATCATCGACGCGGAAAGCGACGCCGAAGCCGCGCAAAAGGCGGTGGCGCTGGTGCGCGAAGGCAGGGCCGGGTTTTTGATGAAGGGCCTGCTGGCCACGGCCGAGCTGATGCGCGCCGTCATCGACAAGGAAAACGGGCTGCGAACCGACCGGCTGATCAGCCACGTCATGATGTACGAGGTCCCGAGCTATGAAAAGCCGCTCTTTTTGACGGACGGCGGCATGAACACTTACCCGGATCTTGCCAAAAAGGCCGATATTCTGGAAAACGCCGCGCAGTGCGTGCGCGCGCTCGGCTATGAAAAGATCTACGCCGCCTGCGTCTGCGGCGCAGAGGATGTAAACCCCAAAATCCAGGCCACGGTCGACGCCAAAGCGCTGAGCGAAATGCAGGAGCGCTGGAAGCCGTACAACATGGTGGTCAACGGCCCGATGGGGCTGGATCTCGCCATTTCCCGCGCCGCGTGCGAGCACAAGCGCTACCAGGGCGAAGCGGGCGGCCGCGCCGACATTCTGCTCGTCCCGACCTATGAGGTCGGCAACGGGATCGGAAAGGCCATGACCTATTTTGCCGGCGCCAAATCGGCCGGCATCATTGTGGGCGCCAAAGCGCCCATCGTCCTGGTGTCGCGCGCCGACACGGCCGAAAGCAAGCTGTCATCCATCGCGCTCGGCTGCGTGGTGTCGAGGAAGCAGTAAAAAGACACAACACACAACACATAAAAGCAAAACCGGCGCTTTTTGTCTCCCGCTCGGCCGAGCGGGAGACAGACAAAGCCGGCCGGGAGAAATGAAGAGGTGGAAGCAATGAAACAGCTCATGACGGGCAACGAAGCCGTCGCCCGCGGTGCTTATGAGGCGGGAATCCGCGTCGGCTCGGCATATCCGGGCACGCCCAGCACCGAAATTTTTGAAAACCTGCCGCTTTATAAGGGCGTCCTTTACAGCGAGTGGGCCCCCAACGAAAAGGTGGCCGCCGAGGTGGCCTTCGGCGCATCGATGGCCGGAATGCGCAGCATGTGCGCCATGAAGCACGTCGGCGTCAACGTCGCGGCCGACCCGCTGTTCACCGCGTCCTACCTGGGCGTGGGCGGGGCGTACATCCTGGTGACGGCCGACGACCCCAGCATGCATTCGTCGCAGAACGAGCAGGACAACCGCTATTACGCCAAGTTTTCCAAATCGGCGCTCATCGAGCCGTCCGACAGCCAGGAGTGCAAGGACTTCATGAAAGAAGCCTGCAAAATCTCCGAGCAGTTCAACACGCCGGTCATCTATCGTGTGACGACCCGCGTCTGCCACTCCAAGAGCCTGGTCGAGCTGGGCGAGCGCGAGGAAGCGCCCGTCGTGCGCTACGAGCGCAACCCCGCCAAATATTCGGCCACGCCGGCGCGCGCCTATGTCAAGCACGGCGAGGTTGAAAAACGGCTGAAGGATCTGGAAGAATACGCCTGCACCTCGCCGCTCAACGTGTGGGAGAAAAAGGGGAGCAAAATCGGCGTTGTCACCGCCTCTATCGCGTATCAGTACGCAAAAGAGGCCTTCCCCGAGGATACGTCCTTCCTCAAATTGGGCTTTACATACCCGCTGCCCATGAAGCTGATTCGCGAGTTCGCCCAGTCGGTTGAAACGCTCTATGTTGTCGAAGAGCTCGAACCCTTCATGGAGGAGCAGATCAAGGCGGCCGGCATCCCCTGCCACGGCAAGGACTGCATCCCCCTGATGTATGAGCTCAACCCCGAAATTGTCCGCCAGGGCGTCTTTGGCAAAGCGCCCGAAACCAAAGCGGTCGACGCAAAGCCGGTCGGCCGCCCGCCCGTGCTGTGCCCCGGCTGCCCGCACCGCGGCTTTTTCTACTCGGTCGCGAAGCGCAAAAACGTCATCGTCACCGGCGACATCGGCTGCTACACGCTGGGCGGCGCCGAGCCGCTCAACGCCATTGACAGCTGCCTGTGCATGGGCGGCGGGTTCTCGGTCGGCGCGGGCCTGTCCAAAGCGCTGGAGCTGGCCGGCGACGAGCGAAAGGTCATCGGCGTGGTCGGCGACTCGACCTTCTTCCACAGCGGCATGACCGGCGCGGCGGAAATCCTGTATAACAAGAGCAAAATGATCCCCTGCGTGCTCGACAACAGCATCACCGGCATGACGGGCCACCAGGACAACCCCGGCAGCGGCGAAACGCTGATGGGCGAACCGGCCCCGACCATCCGCATCGAAAAGGTGCTGGAATCCCTGGGCTACCAGAAGATCATCATCGTCGACCCGCAGGATCTCAAGGCTATGGACGCCGCACTCGACGAAGCGCTGGCTTCTGACGTGCCGGCCGCCATCATCACGCGCCGGCCCTGCCTGCTCATCAAAAAAATCAAGCACGACATCGGCCTGTGCGTTGTCGACCGCGACAAATGCCGCAGCTGCAAAATGTGCCTGAAGGTCGGCTGCCCGGCCGTGTTCATGAAAGAGGGCAAGGCGTTCATCGACCCGACCCTGTGCGTCGGCTGCAAGGTGTGCGCCCAGGTCTGCCCGTTCGGCGCCATTGAAAGGAAGGGTGAGTAATATGAGCGACGTCAAAAGCATTCTTCTCGTCGGCGTGGGCGGTCAGGGCACCATTCTGGTCAGCAAGCTGCTGACGCAGGGCCTGATTCGCGCCGGCTACGATGTCAAAATGAGCGAGGTCCACGGTATGGCCCAGCGCGGCGGCAGCGTGTCGACGCAGGTGCGCTATGGTAAAAAGGTCTATTCGCCCATCATCGGCGAAGGCGCGGCCGACATTCTGGTCGCCTTTGAAAAGATGGAAGCGGTGCGTTATGCCAGCTTTTTGAAGCCGGAAGGCATCGCCGTCATCAACAACTATGAAATCCCGTCTCTGCCTGTCGCCATCGGCGCGGCCGAATACCCCGCCGGATGTGTCGAGGCGATGGAAAAATCCTTTAAGACCATCTCCTTTAACGCCGCCGACGTGGCGCAGCAGGTGGGCAACCCCCGCACCATGAACGTCGTTTTGCTGGGCGCGCTCATCAAAGCCTTTGACATGCAGGACATCGACTGGGAGCAGATCCTGCGCGACAACCTTCCCGCCAAAGTGCTGGATGTCAACCTGAAAGCGCTGAAGGCCGGCATGGCGATGTAAAAGCGTTTTCCCGCAAAACACTCGATATGAAGCGGGCAGGATGGCGCCAGTCTCTCGACGCCCTGCCGCAGGACAGACCATTTCAGGTGTGTGTAAAGAAGCCCCGCCGGGATATGTCCCGGCGGGGCTTCTGCATGAAAAGGGGCACACGGAAAAAAGACCGCAGACGGCCGCCAGAGATGGGAAGCGCCGCGGGCTTATACGGCGGCGCAATGCGTCAAAATACCAGCTTGTTGAGCTTTTGAGCCGCTTTATGGCCGAGAGCGGCCGTGGCCGCGGCAATTTTCAGCAGCGCAAGAGCGCAGAAGCCCCAAAAAGAGACGAGAAATTTTCGTTTGCGTGACATAACTATACTTTAAATAAGAATTCCATAATTTAATATTTTTACCTGATTCGACATTATATACTAAATATTGCCTGCTGTAAAGGGGTGAAAAGAGTTTGCAGCCGGCCGCAAGGGCGCGCGCGGAAAAGCCGAAGCTATGCCGCAATTCCTTGATGCAGGCGGGAGCATATGGTACAATAGCACTGTTCGGTGATGGCGGCAAAGAAGCCATGATCGTAAAATCCGATTTGCGGAGGCTGAAAATGGAATATAAAAACCCGCTGCTGGTTGTAACGGATATGGATCGATCAATAAAGTTTTATGGCGAGGTTTTAGGGCTTCAGGTGGTTCTGGACTTTGGCGCCAACAAAACGCTGGCCGGCGGCCTGTGCCTGCAAACGCTGGAGACGTGGAAGGGTTTTATCGGCACAGATAGAATCTGTTTTGGCGGCAATGCGGCAGAAATGTATTTTGAAGAGGATGCTTTTGACGCCTTTGCAGAAAGGCTGAAAGGGCTGGATATTGAATATGTCCACCCGGTCAAGGAGCATCCGTGGGGGCAGCGGGCCGTTCGCTTTTACGATCCGGACAGACATGTGATTGAAGTGGGAGAAAACATGAAGGCGGTCTGCCGCCGGTTTTTAAAGGGCGGCATGACGCCGGAGCAGGCCGCGCAGCGCATGGACGTGCCGATAGAATACATCCGTGCGTGCATGAAATAACGGCGGATAAACAAGAAAAGGCGGGCGGAAAAATGGATAACCGGACAATATGGGAAACAGCCCGGCGGCAGTCGGCCGTCGACGCCGGATGCAGGCCGGAGGATTTTCTGCGCACCGACAATGTGGTGGTGCCTTCCCGCGCCGATCCTGGCGCGCGCAGATATTTGACCCTGCCCTTTGACTGCCACCTTATTTCTTACGGCAGCAACATCGTCGCGTCGGTGCAGCCGGCGCTCAGCGGGCTGGTGCGCCGCTATATCGACCGTTACCCGGCCGAGCATTGTTTTGAAACGCCCAACCTGCACGTTTTGAATGACGGCCTGCAAAGGCATGGCCTGCGCGTCTGTTTTATGGCGGAATATTTTCTGCCCGACCTGTCGCTTCTGCGCCCGCTGTCCTGCCCGTATGAAACACGGCTTTTGACTCCGGGCGATTTTAAAGACCTGTATCTTCCGCAGTGGAGCAACGCCCTGTGCGAAAAGCGGAAGCAGCTCGACGTGCTTGGGCTGGGCGCTTACGACGGGCAAAAGCTGATAGGGCTGGCCGGATGTTCGGCTGACTGTGGGGAGATGTGGCAAATCGGCATCGACGTTTTGCCGGAATACCGCAGGGCGGGGGTGGCGTCGGCGCTGACAAGCGGTCTGGCGCTGGAAATTGTAAAGCGCGGTAAGGCGCCCTTTTACTGCGCTGCGTGGTCCAATATCAAGTCGGTGCGCAACGCCATCCGGTGCGGCTTCCGGCCCGCATGGGTCGAACTGACGGCGCGGGAGGCCGGCTTTGTCGCAAAGCAGAACCAATAAAAAAGCCCCGCCGGCCGGCGGGGTATTTTACGATGGGTAGGCGGGCTTATTCCAGGATGCATTCAAACAAAAATGTTTTGCAGCGGGCATTGGCAGCGAATTCTTTTGAAAATGACGAGTAGACGGAAACTGCGGTAAAGCCGATTTCTTTCAAAATCCGTTCCATTTCTCCGTATTTGTAAAGATGTGTTTGAAAGTCCATGCATTCTCTTTTTAACAATACAGAGCCGCGGTACAATTCATAAACGCCGGGTGAAAACTGCGTCTGGGTGCGTTCGTCATAATAATTCCTGCTTCGCAGGATCAGGTCAAACCCCTTTTCCGTTTTTACAGAAGCTGCGGTTTTATATTCGCTGTCATCCGGGCATCTTTCGGAAACCGTGTCAACGGAAAAAACCAGCCGGCCTTTCGGCAAAAGCAAATTTTTGAGCTTGTGCAAAATGGTTTTGCAGACGCTGCTGTCTGTAAACAGCGAAACCGAACTGGAAGGAATGAAAATGTAATCGTACCGTTCTTGGAAATCATACGCTGCAATATCCGCGTGAATTACGTGAGCGGCGGGGGCTTTGCGCTTCAGTTTTGCAAGCATTTCGCCGGACGCATCTATCCCGCTGACGGTATACCCCTTTTCCATAAAAGGAATGAGAAAACGCCCGCTTCCACATAACGGCTCTAAAATTTTCTCCCCTTTTTTTGCATAGGAAAGATAAAAGTCCAGCTCGTCCTGCGGCACCTTTGCATGTAAAATCTCATACATTTCCGTGCACAGGCAGCCATAATCATTTTGCTTGAGCGTATTCATGGATATTTTCACCTCTGAATTAAGAGCGCAATTTCTTGATTTTTAGTAGAAAAACGATGCGGCAGTTATCCGTCATGGATAAATGCCCGGAAAACGGCGAATTTACTGTGCTTTTTTATTCATGAGAGAACAGCTGATTGCTACAAATAGACCCATCAAAACCCACGGAAAGGCCGCGCCTATAAAATCGCTCAACATTCCTTCCTTCCCCCTTCAAGCATTGGTTTGTTGTTCTGATTATAGTATAAAAAATTCTGCGGTTCAATCCCCGGCTGGTGAAATTGCCCATGTAAAGGTAAAAGGGACAGGCAATTTTACCGGTTGTTTTTTTCGGCAAAATCCATTATAATATTTAGATATTCTAATTAATCAGGGGGAGTTCCTCCATGCGCGTTGGTTTGGACATCGGATCTACCACCATCAAATGCGTCGTCCTTTCTGAAAAAGGCGAGCTTTTATACACCACCTACGAACGGCACTATTCGCACATCGCGCCCAAAGCGGCCGCACTTCTGCGCGCCGTCGCCGATCGGTTTCCCCACAGCGACAGCATGTACCTGTCCGTCTCCGGCTCGGCCGGTATGGGGCTTGCGGAAAAATGCGGCATCCCCTTTGTGCAGGAGGTTTACGCCACCCGCCTGGCTGCCGAGCGGCTGGACATGCACGCCGACGTCATCATCGAGCTGGGCGGCGAGGACGCAAAAATCCTGTTTTTGACCGGCGGGACCGAGGTGCGCATGAACGGCTCATGCGCCGGCGGCACCGGCGCTTTTATCGACCAGATGGGCACCCTTTTGGGCATGACGCCGGCCGAAATGGACGAGGCGGCGGCGCACAGCACCCGGCGGTATGACATCGCCTCGCGCTGCGGCGTTTTTGCCAAAAGCGACATTCAGCCCCTGCTCAACCAGGGCGCGCAGAAAAGCGACATCACCATGAGCATTCTGCACGCCGTCGTCAGCCAGACCATCGCCGGGCTGGCGCAGGGGCGGCCTATCCGCGGCCACGTTCTGTATCTGGGCGGGCCGCTGACCTTTTTGCCGCGGCTGCGCCAGGCCTTTGACGAACAGCTGGGGCTGACCGGCCTGTGCCCGGAAAATTCCCTGTACTTTGTGGCCCTGGGCGCCGCCTTCTACGCGCCCGAACGCCTGAATCTGCGCGACGCCGCCGCCCGGCTGAGCGAGTATTCTTCGACCGCCGAATACCGTAAAGGCGAGCCTCTTTTCCGCTCGGCCGAGGAATACCGGGTTTTTTGCGACCGCCACGCCCGCGCCGCCGTCCCCAAGGGCAGCTTAAAGGAAGCGGGCGACGTGTGGGTCGGCATCGACGCCGGCTCGACCACCGTCAAGGCGGCCGCCGTCGACGGCGAAGGGCGGCTCTTATTTTCGCGCTACCAGCCTTCGGGCGGCAACCCCGTGCCCCTGATCCGCCGGTTTTTGCAGGAGCTGTATGAAGAAAACCCCGACATCCGGGTGCGCGCCTGCACGACGACCGGCTATGGCGAAGACATCGCCCGCGCCGCCTTCCGGGCCGACCTGGGCGTGGTGGAGACGGTCGCGCACTTTACGGCGGCGCGCCGCTTTCTGCCCTCGGTCGATTTTGTCATCGACATCGGCGGGCAGGATATGAAGTGCTTCAAGGCCGAGGACGGCGCCATCTCCGACATCTTTTTGAACGAAGCCTGCTCGTCGGGCTGCGGTTCCTTTTTGCAGACCTTTGCCGGTGCGCTGGGGTACTCGGTCAAGGATTTTGCACAGCTGGGCCTGTTTGCCGACCGCCCGGTTGATCTGGGTTCGCGCTGCACCGTTTTTATGAACTCGTCGGTCAAGCAGGCGCAGAAGGACGGCGCTTCGGTGGAAAATATCTCGGCCGGCCTGTCCATCAGCGTCGTCAAAAACGCGCTTTATAAGGTGATCCGCGCCGCCAGCCCTGAAGAGCTGGGGCGCCATATCGTCGTGCAGGGCGGCACCTTTTATAATCACGCCGTGCTGCGCGCCTTTGAAAAGGAAATGGGCTGCGAGGTCGTCTGCCCCGACATCGCCGGGCTGATGGGCGCCTACGGCGCGGCGCTTTACGGGCTGGAGCGCCGCCCGCAGGGCGAAAGCACGCTGCTTTCTGCGCAGGAGCTGGAAGATTTTTCGCACAAGGTGACGGGTACCAACTGCGGCCTGTGCCCCAACCATTGCCGCCTGACCGTCAACCTGTTTGACGGCGGCCGCCGCTTTTTAAGCGGCAACCGCTGCGAGCGCCCCGTCACCCACCGCGAGCCGGACAGCGGCCTGAACCTGTACGAGGTCAAGCGCCGGCTGGTGCGCGAAACGCCCGAGCTTCCTGCCCCGCGCGGGCGGGTCGGCATTCCCATGGGGCTCAATATGTACGAGCTGTACCCCTTCTGGCGCGCCTTTTTCCAAAGCCTCGGCTGGCAGACGGTGCCTTCGCCGGCGTCCGACCGCGCGCTCTACCTGTCGGGACAGGGAACCATCCCGTCCGACACGGTGTGCTACCCCGCCAAGCTGATGCACGGGCATATCGAAGCGCTGAAAAAACAGGACGTCGATTTCATTTTTTACCCCTGTATGAGCTATAATCTGGACGAGCACACGGGCGACAACCACTACAACTGTCCCGTTGTCGCCTATTACCCCGAGGTCATCGCCGCTTCTTATGAAGGCGCTGTGCCGCTGATTTACGATTATATCGGCCTGCACCGCGAAAAGGATTTCCCCCGGCACATCTGCTCGATTCTGCGGCCGGTCATGGGGAATATCAGCGTGCGCGACGCGCGGCGCGCCATGGAAGCGGGCTTTGCCGCGCGCGAGCAGTATCTGGCTGCCGTGCGGGAAGAGGGCGCGCGCATCATCGAACGCGCCCGGCGCGAGCAAAAGCACATCATTGTGCTGTCCGGGCGGCCGTATCACATCGACCCCGAGGTGGGCCACGGCATCGACCAGCTGGTCTGCTCGCTGGGGGCGGCCGTCGTTTCCGAGGACGCCGTTAGCCACCTCGAACCGCCGCAGGCCGTGTCGGTGCTCAACCAGTGGACCTATCACGCGCGGCTGTACGCCGCCGCCCGCCACGTCTGCCGGTACGACGACATGGACCTTGTACAGCTGGTTTCCTTTGGCTGCGGGGTCGACGCCATCACCACCGACGAGGTCCGGCGCATTTTAAAGGCAGGAAAAAAGCTGTACACCCAGATTAAAATCGACGAAATTACCAACCTCGGCACGGTCAAGATCCGTGTGCGCAGCCTGCTGGCCGCGCTCGAGGAACGGAGGGAAACGACACATGGATAGCTTTCCCCGGTTTACGCCGGAAATGAAAAAGACCCATACCATTCTCATGCCGCAGATGTGTACCCACCATTTCCGCATGATGCGCAATCTGCTGGTTGCGCAGGGCTATAAGATCGAGCTTTTGGAGACGACGGGGCCCAACATTGCGCAGGAGGGCCTCAAATACGTTCACAATGACACCTGTTACCCGGCCCTGCTCGTCATCGGGCAGATGATCGACGCCTTAAAAAGCGGGAAATACGACCTCGACCACACGGCGCTCATCCTGACGCAGACAGGGGGCGGCTGCCGCGCGTCCAATTATATCTACCTGCTGCGCCATGCGCTGAAAAGCGCCGGCTTTGGACAGGTGCCCGTCGCGTCGCTGAACTTCAGCGGGCTGGAAAAAGGGTCGGGCTTTGAGCTGACGCCCCGGCTCATGCTCCAGCTGATTTCGGCCGTTTACTACGGCGACCTGCTTATGCTGCTGCGCAACCAGACGGCCCCGTATGAGGTCAACCCCGGCGAAAGCGACAGCCTGTGCGACAAGTGGGTCGAGGTGCTGTCCGGGCAGCTCGCGCAGATGCACGGCCTTTTCCCGTCCGGCATGGCGGGCAACTTCCGGCGTATGGCCGCCGACTTTCAGGCCGTGCCGGTCTGCCGTGCGCCCCGCGTCAAGGTGGGCGTCGTCGGCGAGATTTACGTCAAATACGCCCCCCTGGGCAACAATAACCTGCAAAAGTTTTTGGAAAGCGAGGGGTGCGAGGTCTGTATGCCCGGACTGCTCGGCTTTTTGCTGTACTGCGTGTGCAACGGCTGGATCGACGTCAAGCTGTACGGCGGCAGCCGCGGCAAGGCGGCCGGGATGCGCCTGGTCACCCGCCTTTTGTGCGCGCAGGAGGAAAAAATGCACGACATCGCCCGCGCGCACGGATTCTGGGCGCCGGCCCCCTTTATGCACACCAAAGCGCTGGGCGAAAAGATCATCGGCGAAGGCAGCAAGATGGGCGAGGGCTGGCTGCTGCCCGCCGAAATGATGGAGCTGTGCGACTCCGGCTTTTTGAACATCGTGTGCGCCCAGCCCTTCGGGTGCCTGCCCAACCACATCGTCGGCAAGGGCATGGTGTCCAAAATCCGGCGCATTTACCCGGACAGCAACATTGTCGCCATCGACTACGACCCGGGCGCGACGCAGGTCAACCAGGAAAACCGCATCAAGCTCATGCTGGCGGTGGCCCGTGAAAACCTGGGGCTCGGCCCGCAGCCGGTAAAAAAGGCAGAAGCGGCGGATAAAATCCCCCAGCCTGCCTCCGGCAGCTGAGTTACAGCGTGCAACAAGCGGCGTCTGAAGCCTTTCAGACGTCGCTTTTCCGTGAGCAGCAAGGGTTCCAGCGGGAGGAAGGTGCGGCGCCGGACAGAGAATCCGGCGGAAGAGGGGAGCGGCGGCGGGGGCAGCGCCTGCCTTTCGCTGTTTGCACGATCCCGTTTACAGCATCCTTAAAATTTTATTTTTTTCTGCCGGCCGGCGGAATTCATCAACTTTACCCGCCGGGTTTTGCTGCGCGCCAAAGCGCCGCGTCAGGGCGGCGTCGCTTCGATCAACTTCGTCAAAAATTTCACTTGACATTCCACCCGATGTAAGGTATATCATGGGTATGCAATCAACCCAGAAAGGACGGGCGGGCCGCACAGTGCCCCCCGGAACGGTGTATTCCCATGCTCAAGATTCAACATTTGACCAAGACCTACGGCGGCAGCAAGAAGGCGGTCGACGACCTTTGCCTTTCCATCGCGCCGGGTGAGATCTACGGCTTCATCGGCCACAACGGCGCCGGCAAGACGACGACCATCAAATCCTGCTGCGGCATTTTGCAGTTCGAGCAGGGCGACATTTTTGTCGACGGCATATCGGTGCGCGACAATCCCATCGAATGCAAGCGGCGCATTGCCTATATCCCCGACAACCCGGATCTTTATGATTTCATGTCGGGCGTCAAGTACCTCAATTTCATCGCCGACATTTACGGCGTCCCGCAGCGCGAACGGCAGGACCGCATTGCACAGTATGCCGGGCTGTTCGGCCTGACCGGGGACCTGGCGCAGCCGGTTTCCGCCTATTCCCACGGCATGAAGCAGAAGCTGGCGCTCATTTCCGCCCTCATCCACGAGCCGCGCCTCATGCTGCTCGACGAGCCGTTTGTCGGCCTAGACCCCAAAGCGGCGCACATTCTCAAGGGTCTGATGCGCGAGCTATGCGACCGCGGCGGCGCTATCTTCTTTTCAACCCATGTGCTCGAGGTTGCAGAGAAGCTGTGCGACAAAATCGCCATCATCAAAGGCGGGCGGCTGATCGCCTCGGGCACGACGGCCGAGGTCAAGGGCAACGAGTCGCTCGAAGACGTCTTTTTGGAGCTGGTGGAGGATGAACATGCTTAAAACTCTTGTGCGGGTACGCCTTGCCTCTATTAAAAATGCATTTTTCCGCCGCGGCGCGGGGCTCAAGGCGCGCGGCGGCAAGGCCACAAAGATTCTGATGGGCCTTGCCTTCCTCTATTTGGGCGCCTGTCTTCTGTTCCTCGTCGGCATGATTTGTTATATGCTGGCCGCCCCCCTGGCTGCGGCCGGGCTGGGCTGGCTATATCACGGCGCCGTCGGGCTGGTTGTCGTCTCCTTCTGCTTTATGGGCAGCGTATTCCTGGCGCAGAGCCAGATTTTTGAAGCGCGCGACAACGAGCTTCTGCTTTCGATGCCGGTGCCGCCGCGCGCCATTGTCGCCAGCCGCCTGCTGTCCTTTTTGCTGTTAAACTACCTGTATACCGCCATTGTCATGGTTCCGGCCGCTGTTGTTTACGCCGTCCAGACCGCGCCCGGCCCCCTGTTTTACGTCGGGTACGTCCTCGGCTTTTTCCTGCTCCCCATGCTGTCCACCACCATTACCTGCATCATCGGTTGGCTCATCACCCTGCTCGCCTCGCGTATGCGGCATAAAAACCTGATCACCGGCGTCGCCATGATCGTCTTCTTTGTCGGTTTCCTGTTTTTGTATATGAACCTGCAAAATTACGCGATGGCCCTCATCGAGCGCGGCGACGAAATCGCCGCCGTCATGCGCAAAACCATGCTGCCCTTTTATTCGTTCGGCATGGCGGCCGACGGCGTGCTGTGGCATCTGCCGCTCTTTATACTGTGGTGTGTCTGCCCCTTCCTGCTCGTCTACCTGCTGTTGGCCCGGTCCTTCCAGAAGCTGGCCACAACCAACCGCGGCGCGGCCAAAATCAAATATGTCGCACGCGAAATGCATGTCAAAAGCGTGCGTTCGGCCCTTTTGCGCAAAGAACTGGGGCGCATCTTCGGCTTTCCGCTTTATCTGTTCAACTGCGCGATCGGCGGGCCGATTGCCGTCATTTTAGGCATTCTGGTGCTTGTCAAAGGCCCCGGCATTCTGGACATGCTGCGCGCCGCCTACGGCATGGCCGACGCCGGCTTTTTGGTGCCGTTTGTCCTTCTTGCACTGTGCTTCTGCGCCATCATGAACTGCACCAGCGCCCCGTCGCTTTCGCTCGAAGGGCCGTATTTGTGGATCGTCAGAGCCAACCCCGTGCGCGTGCGCGATCTCTTTTTCGCCAAGGTGGCGGCCAACTTCATCATCGGCGGCGTGCCGATGGCCCTGGCCTCGGTTCTCTTTGCCGTGGCCCTGCCGCTGAACACGGCCGGCATTGTGCTTGTCATTGCGCTCCCGCTGCTGGTGCAGCTCTTCATCGCCTTTACCGGTCTGTTTTTCAACCTGATGTTCCCGCGGTTTGACTGGATTTCGCAGGCCGCCGTCGTCAAGCAGAGCGGCAGCGTCATGGCCACCGTGTTCGGCGGCATGGGGCTGTTGGCCGCCCCGGCCGTTCTTTACGGCTTCTGGCTGCGCAAGCTGGTCAGCTTCGAGGTCTTCGGCTTTGCCCTGTGCGCCCTGCTGGCGCTGGGCTGCCTTTTGATACACCTTTATCTGGGCCGCGGCGGGCGCCGCCGGTTTGAAGCGTTGTAAATTTTTTATAACAGGAAGAAAATGGGTTGCATTTCTCTATGTGGTGCGCTATAATAGATACATCGATATCGTTATATTTGTAACGATAAGCCAATTTGAGAAAGGACTGATTCACATGAAAGGTTTCGCCATGATGAAAATCGGTCAGACCGGCTGGGTCACAAAGGATCGGCCGGCCTGCGGCCCGCTGGACGCCATCTGCCGTCCGCTGGCGCTGGCGCCCTGCACCTCTGACGTACATACGGTCTGGGCCGGCGCTATCGGCGACCGGCACGAGATGATTCTGGGGCACGAAGCCGTGGGCGAAGTGGTCGAGGTCGGCGCGCTCGTCAAAGATTTCAAGCCGGGCGACAAGGTTTTGGTTTCTGCCATCACCCCCGACTGGAACTCTCTGGCCGCACAGGAAAATTACGCCATGCATTCCAACGGAATGCTCGCCGGCTGGAAGTTTTCCAACTTCAAGGACGGCGTGTTTGGGGAATACTTTCATGTCAATGACGCCGACGGCAACCTGGCCCTTCTGCCCGAAGGCATGGATCTGGGCGCCGCCTGCATGATCAGCGACATGGTGCCCACCGGCTTCCACGGCGCCGAGCTGGCGGACATTCAGTTTGGCGACAACGTGGCGGTCATCGGCATCGGCCCTGTCGGCCTGATGGGCGTGGCTGCCGCCGCTCTGCGCGGCGCCGCCAACATTTACGCGGTCGGTTCCCGCAAAATCTGCGCCGACTTGGCGCTGGAGTTCGGCGCGACCGAAATCGTCAATTACCGCGAAGGCGACATTGTCGAGCAGATTATGGAGAAAACCCACGGCCGCGGCGTCGATCGCATCATCGTGGCCGGCGGCGACAACGACACCTTTGACCAGGCCATCCGGATGCTCAAGCCGGGCGGCAAAATCGGCAACGTCAACTACCTGGGCGAAGGCGATTATGTCAAAATCCCCCGTGTGGAATGGGGCTGCGGCATGGGCCACAAGCAGATTCTGGGCGGCCTGATGCCCGGCGGCCGCCTGCGTTCGGAAAAGCTGGCCCGCCTGGTACAGACCGGCCGCATCCATCCCGAAAAGATGATCACCCATACCTTCCACGGCCTGGAGAGCGTTGAGCCCGCTTTGATGCTGATGAAGGATAAGCCGCGCGATTTGATTAAGCCCCTGGTCATTCTGGACTGACCGGCTGCCCGCGGCAGCGAATGTCCGTTTGCTGTGCCTGAAAGGCCGCCCTATGGGGCGGCCTTTTTCCTTGACGGCACAGCGCCGCCGGGTTACAGTAAAACCGCATCAAAGCGTCGGGCCTTTGCCCATTTTATGTTCGAAAAGGAGAGCAGATCCATGCTGTCAGAAGCTCTGAAAAAAAGCATCGTACAGCGGCTGGGCGACTTTCCCGGCCGCACCTCGTTTTACTATAAGGATCTTGAAAGCGGCGGCGTCTTTTCCTTTCGCGAAGCGGAGCCCATGACGGCTGCCAGCGTCATTAAGCTTACCGTGATGGCCGAGCTTTTCCGGCAGCTGGAAGCAGGAGAACTGGACGGCGGCCGGCTTATCGAAATCAGGGACGCCGACCGGGTGCCCATCTGCGGCGTGCTGACCTTCATGCACAGCGGGATGACGGTCACGCCCCTCGATTTATGCTGGCTGATGATCACCGTTTCCGACAATATGGCCACCAATATGCTCATCGATTTGCTGGGCCGCGAAAAAATTCAGGCCAACAGCCGGGCCCTCGGTCTGGATGGAATGAAGCTTCAGCGCAAGCTGTTTGACGTTCGGCCGGAATTCCGCGGGCTTTCCAACACCATTACAGCCGCCGGCAGCGCCCGGCTGCTGGAGCTCATTTACCGCCGTGAACTGGTCAGCCCGGCGGCGTCAGACACCATGATGGACATGCTGCTGGCGCAGCAGTGCACCAATAAAATCCCCCTTTTGCTGCCCGGCGAGGGTCTGGCCGCCCACAAAACGGGCGAGGACGACACCGTTTCCCATGACGTCGGGATTCTGATGGCGAAAAAGCCCTGTATCGTCTGCTTCTGTAACTGGCGGCTGGAGCCGGGCAGCGAGGGCAGGCTCAATGTACTCATCGGCCAGATTGCCCGTGAAATCTGGGACGCGCAGGGCGGCGCGCCGCGGCGGTGAGCGGTTTCACACATAAAACGGGCGGAAAAATCTCCAAAGCCTTGAAAATCGGGCGTTTATGGCATATAATAACTTGGTAAAAAAATCAAAAACACGATAGGCGGCTGAGCATGTTTGAAAAACTGGCGGCTGTCGAGCAGCGGCTGCTCGAAATCGAGCGGCTTTTGCAGAGCAGCGATTTGTATGAAGACCCCAAGCGCGCGGCCGAGCTGCTGCGCGAACAAAAGGAACTGACCCCGGTTGTCGAGGCGTTCCGCGCGTGGAAGGGCGCGCGCGACGACCTGGAGACGGCGCGCGAGCTGGCGCATGATTCCGACCCGGAAATGCGCGCTATGGGCGCGGCCGAGGCCGAGGACGCCAAGAACCGTATGGACAGGCTGGAGGAGGACATCAAAATCCTTTTGCTGCCCCGCGACCGCGACGACGACAAGAACGTCATCGTCGAAATCCGCGGCGGCGTCGGCGGGGAAGAAGCGGCGCTCTTCGCCGCCGTTTTGTTCCGCATGTACTCCATGTACGCCGAGCGGCGGCGCTTTTCCATCGAGGTCATGAACGCCACGGAAACCGAGCTGGGCGGCTATAAGGAAATCAGCTTTCTTGTCGAGGGCAAGGGAGCCTGGTCGCGCTTCAAGTTTGAAAGCGGCGCGCACCGCGTGCAGCGCGTGCCCGAGACGGAGAGCGGCGGGCGCATTCACACCTCGGCCGTGACGGTGGCCGTGCTGCCCGAAGCCGAAGAGGTCGAAATCGACATCAATCCCGCCGATTTGCAGATAGATACCTACCGTTCGGGCGGCGCGGGCGGCCAGCACGTCAACAAGACGGAGTCGGCCATCCGCATTACCCACATTCCCACCGGCGTCGTTGTTGAGTGCCAGGACGAGCGCTCGCAGCACAAAAATCGTGAACGCGCCATGAAAATTCTGCGCTCGCGCCTGTATGAGGCCCAGCGCGAAGCGCAGGATGCCGAGCGCGCCGGCGAACGCCGCGCACAGGTCGGTTCGGGCGACCGTTCGGAGCGCATCCGCACCTATAATTACCCGCAGGGCAGGGTCACCGATCACCGCATCGGCCTGACGCTGCACCGGCTGGAGCAGGTCGTCAACGGCGACCTCGACGAGATTATCGACGCACTGACAGCGGCCGATCAGGCCGAGCGGCTGCGCGGCTCGCAGGGGCAGTAAAGGGCATTTGGGGCACAGCCCCATTTACACAGAAAGGGAGTCAATCGGGATGAATGTATGGCATGACGTGGACCCGGCGTTTATCACGCCGCAGAAATTTATGGCCGTTATCGAAATATCGGCCGGCAGCAAAAAGAAGTATGAGCTTGACAAAAAGACCGGCATTCTCCGCCTCGATCGCATTTTGTACACATCGACCCATTACCCGGCCAATTACGGCTTTATTCCCCGCACCTATGCCGATGATCAGGACCCGATGGACGTGCTTGTGCTGTGCTCGGAGACCCTCGACCCCATGATCATGGTGGAGTGCTACCCCATCGGCGCCGTGCGCATGACCGACGGCGGCGCGCTGGACGACAAGATCATCGCCATTCCGGTCGGCGACCCCACCTGGAATTTTTATCAGGACATCACCCAGCTGCCGCCGCACATTTCAAACGAAATCATCAATTTCTTTGAAGTGTACAAAAGCCTGGAGCATAAGGAAACCGCCCCCACCGACGTCATGGGGCGCGAAGAGGCCGCCGAGATCGTGGCGCAGTCCATCCGCACTTACGAGCGCCACTATTGCGGTAAAATGCGGTGAAGCGCGTGAAAACGCAGCGTCTGCAACCCACTGAACAGGGCGCCGCCCAGGCCGGGGAAATCCTGCGCTCGGGCGGCGTTGTCGCGATCCCCACCGAAACGGTTTACGGGCTGGCCGCCTCGGCGCTCGACGAGGGCGCGGTGGCGCGCATTTTTGCGGCCAAGGGCCGCCCGTCGGACAATCCGCTCATCGTTCACATCAGCGCGCTTTCGCAGCTGCCCCTTTTGTGGGCCGAAGTGCCCGAGCGTGCGCTTGTGCTGGCCCGCGCCTTCTGGCCCGGGCCGCTGACCATGGTATTGCCCAAGACGGCCGCCGTGCCCGGCTGCGTCAGCGCCGGGCTTGACACGGTGGGAGTGCGGATGCCAGAGCATCCGCTGGCGCTGCGCTGCATTGAAGCGGCCGGCGTGCCGCTGGCCGCGCCGTCGGCCAACGCGTCGGGCCGCCCGTCGCCCACCACGGCGGAGGACGTTTTGCAGGATATGGACGGCAAGATCGACGCCGTGCTGGAGGGCGGGGCCTGCCGGGTCGGCGTCGAATCGACCGTCGTTGATTTGACGGGCGAGCATCCGCGCATTCTTCGCCCCGGCGCTGTGACGCTCGAGATGATCGAGGCTGCGCTGGGCCAAACCGAGGTGGACGAAGCCGTCACCCGCGCCGTTTCGGCCGGCGAACGCCCGCGCGCCCCCGGCATGAAATACCGCCATTACGCGCCGTGCGCCCCGGTCACTGTCTTTGACGGCGCACCTGCGCGCACGGCGGCGCGCATCCGCGCGCGTTTACAGCCGGGCGACGGCGTTTTGTGCTTTGACGACTGCCGCGATGTCTTTGCCGGCTGTGAAAATATTGTGTGTTACGGCCCGAGCGGCAGCATTGCCGAACAGGGACGGCGGCTTTTTTCCGCGCTGCGCGCGTTTGACGCGCTGCCCTGTACGCGCATTCTGGCGCAGGGGTGCCGCCCGTGGGGAGAAGGCGCGGCGGTGCGCAACCGCCTGCACAAAGCGGCCGGCTTCCACTGCGAAACGGTGGGCGGGCCTGTGCTCGGCGTCACCGGGCGCTCGGGCTGCGGAAAAAGCCTGCTGGCTGAAGAGGCGGCCGCTCTGGGCTTTGGCGTCGTCGACGCCGATCGCGTCTACGCCGAACTTTTGTCACAGTGCGGCGAGCTGCTGGCCGCGCTGCGCTGTCGGTTCCCCGACGAGACGAATAAAGCGGGCGTTGACCGCAGGGCTCTGGCCGCCCGCGTGTTCCACGATGAACAGGCGCGGCTCGACCTGAACGCCATCACCCACCCCTTTGTCGTGCGCGAAATCGAGCGGCGCATTGTACGCCTTGAGGTGGAAGCGGTTCCCGGCGTGCTGCTCGACGTGCCCCTGCTCTTTGAAAGCGGGATCGACCGCGCCTGTACGGCCACCTGCGCCGTCCTCGCCCCCCTTGAACAATCGGTGCAGCGCATCGCCCTGCGCGACGGGCTTTCGCCCGAGCGGGCGCTCGAGCGTCTGCGCGCCCAGCCGGACGATGATTTTTACCGGCAGCGCTGCGACGCGGTGCTGCAAAATGACGGCTCCCGCGATGATTTTTTGAAAAAAGTGCGGATTTGTATTCAAAAATATGGAAAATAACGGCCGGCATAAACAAATCACCCTCGCGCACAATAATGCGCGGGGGTGTTTTCGTGCAAAAGGATCAGCAGGACAAAAACGACGAGTTGAATGAAGCCTTAAACCGCGCCGAAGAGATTGAAAAAACCGGCTCCGTCACTGTGGAGTCGGCGCGCTCCAGCATTCACTGCCTGACTATTGTCGGGCAGATCGAGGGGCATCAGGTCCTTCCGCCGCAGAATAAAACGACAAAATACGAGCATGTCATGCCGCAGCTCGCCGCGATAGAGGAAGCGCCCGACATCGACGGGCTGCTCATTTTACTCAACACGGTGGGCGGCGATGTGGAAGCCGGCCTTGCCATCGCAGAGCTTATCGCCGGTATGCAAAAACCGACCGTTTCACTGGTGCTGGGCGGGGGGCACTCCATCGGCGTGCCGCTGGCCGTTTCGGCAAAAAAGTGCTTCATCGCGCCGACAGCGTCCATGACCATCCACCCGGTGCGCCTGAGCGGCACCGTCATCGGCGTGCCGCAGACCATGACGTATTTTGAAAAAATCCAGGAACGGATTGTCAATTTCGTCTGTGGCAACTCAAAGATCAAGCCCGACGTCTTTCGCGAGCTTATGCTGCGGACGGGCGAGCTGACCAATGACGTCGGCAGCGTTGTATACGGAAAGGACGCCGTCGAGCTCGGTCTTTGCGACGCGCTGGGCAGCCTGCACGACGCGCTCTCGTGCCTTCACACAATGATTCGGGACGCGAAGGCGCCCCAAACGGGGGAGGAAACGGTGTGATTCATTCGATTGTGCCCTATGACGATATTTTCCCCACGGAAATTTCCGTTCCGCGCTATGTGCAGGACGGCGAGATCATTCGGGAATATCGGGGAGACGGATTCGGCGTTGACGCGCTTTCGCGCATTTACGCCACCGATTTGTGGTTTTATTTACGGCCGTTGTAAAAACGGGATAAAGGGGGGCGCTGTCCCCCCTTTATTGTTTTTTGTTCCTTTGTTTTCGAACAAAAGAACCAAAAGAGTTTTTGATTTGTTCTCCCATACGGGGGAGAAGTTGGGTTTAGATAACCTCGCATAAAGAAAGATAGATTTCAGAGTTCCACATAGCCGACAAAGTTGTAGTAAATTTTGATGTCCCGGTGAGTCTCCCCTGTGATTTCGTACTTCTCGCCCACCTCGATGCGCTTCACAAGCCGCAGGAGGGTGGGGCGGTCGAGTTCCTCAAGCTGGGCATAATCGCGGATGACGGCCAACCATTCGTCGGTGGCCTGCTCGTCCTCCTGCGTGGCCTCCAGCTGGGCGGTGAACTGCGTCCGCTGTTCCAGCTTGTCCCGGCGTTCGTCCTCATAGCGGTTCATCAACTGGACGCACAGGGCCTCCGGCATGACGCCCTTCACCTTGTCCTCGTAGACCGACACCACCAGCTTTTCCAGTTCGGCCAGCCGCTTGTCCACCGCCGCCAGCGTTGCCCGGAGCGCCTTTGTTTGCTCCATAGTGGCGGCGTTCTTCTGCGCCAGGATTTTCTCCTTGAGGGCAGCGGGACTGTTCTGTGCCAGCATCGCCTTGGCGTGGATGTCCAGTAAAAGCAGTTTCGTCAGCACCTTGCAGTTGATGTAGTGTGAGGTACAAACCGCCTTGCCGCCATTCATATACCGATTACAAGTGTAGGCTTGAAACTCGCCAAAATGTCCATCGGTATGGCGCTTCCGGCTGCGGTAATCCCTTTGATACCGCATGGAGCCTCCGCAGTCCGCACAGTAGAGGATACCAGCAAACAGGGAGATCACCCCATCGCTGCCGGAACGCCCCTTTGACGGATGATTGTCCAGCCTTTGAACGGCGTCCCAGACCTCTTGAGAGACCAACGGCTCATGGGTATGCTCCACCT
>CANEGK010000016.1 GCA_947427035.1 uncultured Clostridium sp. | reverse complement strand
GCCTTCGGGAGTTCGGCTGCATCCGGCTCTGCCCCGACTGCATAGACAGGATTGCGCAGTATGTCAAAGACGAAGACCTATAATCCTATAAACCTGCCCCACGCAACCAAAAGCCCGGACAAATGTCCGGGCTTTTGGCTTTGCTGTTTTGCTATGCTTCTTCCAGATGAAAACAGAGCTCTTTGCGGCCGACGACGGTATGCGCGTGGTTGTAGATATTGAAATCCAGGTATTTCCCCATTTTTTCTTCGGCCTCGGCCCAAGTGATGACGCCGATTTCATTAAGGACGCGCAGCACGACGAGCGGCACAAACTCGGAGCAGCCGTCTTCCAGCTTGACGGCGATGCCGACGCCCTTGCCCTTGATACCGATGCCGTAAAAAGAGGCTGCCCCCGACTTTGAGAAAAGCCGGTCGCCAAAGGCGCGCATGAGATCGGTGCAAAGCCGGTCGGTTCCGGCCACCATTTCGGGGTGGGCCGTCATTGCCGCAGTGATGCGCGCGACAGCGTCGGCGCGTTTGTCGGAAAAACACGTCGGCTGTGACATGCGGGCATAGCCCTGCGCCAGCTTGTACAGGGGCATGGCGTGCACCGGCACCCCGCAGCCGTCGATGGCGGTGACGATCTGCTCTTCAGGGTAGTCGCAGACATCGGCCATAATGCCCATAATGCGCTTCTGCACCGGATGCCCGGGCTGCGGATAGGAGGAAAGATCCTCGCCGTAATGCTTGGCAGTCAGCAGCATTCCCGAATGTTTGCCCGAACAGTCGCAATGTACCGCGTCAGGCGGCAGGCCCTTTGACTGCATGGCCAGCTTGGCCTGCGGGTCGATGGGGTAAGCGCCGCCGCACAGAAGATAGGATTCATCAAGCCCGGCTTTTTTCAGGATGCCGCGAACGGCTTCGACATGGAAATCCTCGCCGTTGTGCGACGCGCACATGACAGCCAGTTCGCGCTCGGTGACGCCGTAGTGCTCGAGCGCGCCGCTTTCGCAGACGGCAATGGCCTGCATGGGCTTGGCCGACGAGCGGGCAAAGGTGACGCGCCCGGCGTCGCCGCACGAATACAAAAGCCTGCCTTCGGCGCTGCACACAGCAACGCGGCCGTGGTGATACAGATCTTCGACAGCGCCGCGGTAGGTTTTGACTAAAACAGACATGTTCAAACTTCCTTTAAAGTTGTTTTTGCAGGGGTTACGGGTTGAGGCGGCCGGACATGTAATGCGGGCAGTAGAAGGCGGCGGCCGGGTTGTGGCCCAGCGCGCGGTCCTTGGCGACGAGCACGGTGGCCAGAACGTGCGAGTGCTTCAAAAACAGGGCGTCGTGCCCGACGCACAGGCCGAGCGCCACGTTGAAGTCGGTGCCTGCCAGACGCAGCATTTCGGCCTGGCCGATGGGGTTGCACATGGTTTCGCGCTCGTTTTCCGGGTGGACGAACTGCTCGGGGCGGATGCCAAAGTCCCGCTTGTCCATGCCGCCCGAGCAGCAGATGACCGACACCGGTTCGAGTCCGTGCCTGCGCAGCAGGTCGCAGAAGATGGCCGCTTCGCTGCGCAGCCCGACGCAGAAGGCGACGCCGATTTTTTTGTAACCGAGCTTTTTGCAGAACTCAATGGTTTCGCGCACGCGCGGCCAGCGCGCATAGCCTTCGGCTTCGACGAGCGCCGAGGTTTTGTGAAAGTTTTCAATGACGGGGTCGTCGTGGTATTTTTGAATGGCGGCATCCATTTCGGGATGCAGCATGGGGCAGTTTTTGGGCAGGTTCTCTTTTTTGCCCTCGCGGCAGGCCAGAACTTGGCAGGATGCGCAGGTGAACATGGCTTCACTTCCCTTTTCGTAATAAGTCCAGTATAGCACAGCCGGGCGGACTTGAAAAGAAAAACCGACCGGCGTTTTGACGGAAAAGGGGAGAAGGCCCTGCGCGTCTACATCAAAAGGGAAAGCTCTTCCCGGCAGGATCCGTAAAACAGAAAAGCAGGGGCAACGCCCCCGGCCGCCAAAAGACAGGCGGCCGGGGATTTTTCTTTTCACCGCCGCTGTAGTGTGCTATACTGAATGCAGGAAAACCGGAATCTTTTAAACGGGGTGAAAAATCATGTTTGACATTCTCATTAAAAACGGCGCCGTTGTCGACGGCACCGGGCAAAAGCGCTTTACGGCCGACATCGCCGTCAAGGACGGCGTCATTGCCGCCATCGAGCCGAACATTGACGCCGAGGCCAAAGAGGTCATCGACGCGGCCGGCAAGGTAGTGACCCCCGGCTTTATCGACTACCACAGCCATTCGGACGGCGCGTTTATTTACGGCACCGATGCGTATAATTATCTGGAGCAGGGCGTTACCACACAGATCACCGGGCACTGCGGCTCGGGCCCCGTGCCCTATTACGACGGGCTGCTTGACGATTCCAAGCGCTTCCTTTCGGCGGAAGAGTGGCAGCGCGTCCGCGACTTCTGCGACGATTTCAAGACCTTTACCGATCACGTCAAGACCATGCAGCTGGGCACCAATATGGCCTTTTATGCGGCGCAGGGCAGCATTCGCGGCCGCGTGATGGGCTTCAAGCCCGACGCGCCCACCGACGCCGAAATGAAGCAGATGGAAGCGCTGATGGCCCAGGCCATGGAATGCGGCTTTTTGGGCTTTACCACCGGCCTGGTTTACGCCCCGTCGGTCTACGCCGGCACCGAAGAGCTGGTCAACATCGCCCGTGTCGCTGCGCGCTACGGCGGCAGCTATACCAGCCACATCCGCGGCGAGGGCAACACCGTTGTCCAGTCGGTGGAAGAGGCCATTGAAATCGGCCGCCGCACGGGCATTCCCGTCATCATTTCGCACTTGAAGGTTCTGGGCAAGAAGAACGAGGGCGTCAGCGCCAGGGTGCTGGAGGTCATTGAAAAGGCCAACGCCGAGGGCGTTTTTGTCCGCGCCGACCAGTATCCCTTTACCGCGGGCTCGGCGCCGCTGTCGTCGCAGCTGCCGCCCAAATATCTGACCGAAGGCGTGGCAGCGCTGATGGAAAAGCTGACCGACAAGGATCTGCGCGACAAAATCCGCTATTCGGTCTTCCACGAATATGACGAGTTCGAAAGCGGGTTTTATCAGGCCGGGTACGAAGGCTGCCTGATCGCCGAGTCGGCCATGACGCCCGAGCATGTCGGCAAGACCATTGCCCAGCTGGCCGAAGAGTGGGGCTGCGACGGGCTGGACGCCGCCTGCCGCCTGCTGCGTGAAAACAACGGCTTTGTGCAGGGCATCTATTTCTCGCAGAACGAAAGCGATATGAAGCGCATCATCTCGCACCCCTATGTTATGGGCGGCAGCGACTGGAGCGATTATCCCGAACATTTTCCGCGTGATCAGGTGGCCGGCGGGCATCCGCGCGGCACGGGCACCTTTACCCGGCGCATCGAACTTTTGCGCGACAACAACCTGCGCACCATGGAAGAGACCATTTACAGCATGACCGGCCTGCCCGCCTCGGTGTCCAAGCTGCCGGGCATCGGCGTGCTCAAGGCGGGGAACCGCGCCGACATCTGCGTGCTCGATTATGATAACGTGCGCTGCAACGCCGACTTCAAGCATCCGTTTAAGAAAAACGACGGCGTTGACTTCGTTTTGGTGGGCGGTGCGGTTGCAGTGCGCGGCGGCGAGGCGACCGGCATCAAAAACGGCGCCTTTTTGCAGAGGGTCTAGGCCATGAAGATCGCGCGAGTACAGGCGGGGGACTCGGTTTTTTACGGCGTGGTCGAAGGGGAGCTTATCCGCCGGATCGAGGGGGAGCTTTTCGGTGAATACACCGTGACGCAGGAGAGTTTCCCGCTCGATGGCGTACGGCTGCTGGCCCCGGTCAACCCGCCCAACATTGTGTGCGTGGGACTTAACTACAAAAGCCACGCGGCCGAAAGCCAGATGAACATTCCCGAGCGGCCGGTGCTCTTTCTCAAGGCGACGACCAGCCTGTGCGGCCCGGGTGACGCCATCATGCTGCCCGCCGCCGCGCCGGACGAGGTCGACTACGAGGCCGAGCTGGCCGTTGTCATCGGCCGCACGGCGCGCAATGTCGGCAAAGATGAGGCGCTTGACTATGTCTTGGGCTACACCTGCGGCAACGATGTCAGCGCGCGCGACTGCCAGCTCCGGCACGATTCACAGTGGGCGCGGGGAAAATCCTTTGACACCTTCTGCCCGCTGGGGCCTGTGATTGAAACACAGCTCGACCCGGGGAATGTGCGCGTAGGCACCCGGTTAAACGGCGAGCTGATGCAGGACGGCTGCACATCGGATATGATCTTTTCCGTGCGCGAGCTGGTCAGCTACTGTTCGCAGCAGATGACGCTGCTGCCCGGCACTGTTTTGATGACCGGCACGCCGGACGGAGTGGGCTTTGCCCGCCGCCCGCCGGTCTATCTGCGCCCGGACGACAGGGTCGAAGTCGAAATCGAAGGCATCGGCGTTTTGCAAAACCCTGTAAAATAAAAGCGGCAATGCACAGGCAGCCCGCGCATTCTGCGCGGGCTGCTTTTTCAATCGTTTTGCTGTTTCGCGGCTCTGTGCGGCCGGTTCAGCACAGGTTATGCCGAAAGGGGGCCAGGCAGTCCCGATAAAACGGCTGTGTAATCCCTGCAAAGAGATTAGGAGCGGCTCCTTTTCTGCCGTTGGACGGCGAATATATTTTGCGTAATTTTTTCCTGATCCTCTTCGGTCAGCTCCAGGAACTGGCAGCCATATTCGAACAGGGCGCCTTCTTTTTCGATAACGCGCACAACCTGACTGAAGATGGCGGACGCCGGCCTGTCATCCAGCAGTTTGACCTTTAATAAAAATTTGTCGCCCTTATGGTACCTGCATTGCGAGCTGATGCCGGCCCCGCCCACGCTGATGTTGAGCAGCTTGCAGGGCTTTTCGCCCATTTCCAAACCGCTGAACATGGTGGCGGTTGCGTCGAGATTTGTGGTAAGGCGGAAAAAAGCACGGTCGTTCCCCACTCTGCAAAGTGTCAGCTCGTCAACATGCCAAATTTTGTTCGGCATAGGCGTGATAAGCCCTTCCATATAAACGGCCTTTTTCTCGTGATCGCTGTACCCGCGAATCCGGACCCGAAGGGGCTCGCTTTCTTGTGAAACCGAAGCTTCTGAATACAAGTGCAGCTCTGCCTGGGTTCCGCGCAGGCCCAGCAGTTTTGCCACAAACAGAAGCCGGTCGTCAGGACCTGTCACTTCAACCCGCATACCCGAATAGACTTCAAGCAGCCCGGTATTCTCTGTTTTTTCGTCTTCCCGGGGCGGTTGTGTTTTTGTGCGCTTTCCAAATAAATCAAACAGCTTCATGTAATGCGGATTCTCCCGTTTCAATTATTTTCCCACAACTGCTTCATTCCTTCGTCAGCCCACACGACCTGGTTGCGGCCATGCTTTTTTGCATCATAAAGCATGGTATCCGCGATTTTTAAGTAAACGGCATAAGAGCTGTCGAGCGTCGGGACGACGCTGACGCCGCCAATGCTGACCGTGACCCATTTGGACACAGAAGGATCATGGGCAATATGGAGATCTTCTATGGCCTGTCGGATTTTCTTCAAATGCTTGAATATTTTTTGTGACGGATCTCCCAAAGTAATCGCCACAAATTCCTCCCCGCCATAGCGGGCAAGAAAATCGGTGCTGCGGTGTAAAAGGGAAGAGGCGGTTTTTGCTACGGCGGCGATTACCTTGTCCCCGGCCGGGTGGCCGAAGGTATCGTTATAGACCTTGAAATTGTCAATGTCAAACATGCAGATCGAAATCGGGACCCGCAGCCGGATGGCGTCGTGCCATTTTGTCTGGCTGTAGCGATCGTACCGGCGCCGGTTGGCGATTCCCGTCAGCTGATCGGTCATGGACTGCTCTTCAACCTGCCTGCGGTAATTATACAGTTTGACGTGCGTATTCACTCTGGCTTTTACAATGGGAGAGTAAAAGGGCTTTGTAATATAGTCAACAGCCCCCAACATAAGCCCGTGAAGCTCGTTTTCCACGTCGGAAAGACTGGTGATCAAAATGACAGGAACACTTCGGGTAATGAGCTCCTCCTGCAGCTTTTTCAGCAGCGTAAACCCGTCCATCCCGGGCATTACGACATCCAGCAGAATCAGGGAATAGCTTTCCTCACCGACAAGTCGCAGCCCATCCTCGGGCGTATGTGCAATGGAAACGTCGTATTCATCTTCCAAAATGGTCTGTAATTGGGCTGCCTGCACAACACTGTCATCAACAATCAGTATTTTTTCCATGTTTATACTCTCCTCGTTAACTCACTCAAACAGCAGGATATTCAACAAATGGTTATATTTTTAGGAATAAAAACTAAAAGCAATTTTTTTGGGCTTAAAAGGAAATGTCTTTGTGCCTGCTGATGGCAAATGGGGGAATGAAACGCAGGGGTGTAAATAAACGTTTATTTATTTTTTTGCAAACATCATGCATCCGCTTTTTTCTTTTTGGGGCTTTCGGGTTTCAGATAGCTGCTGAGACCGGTAGTCAGCAGCTGGAAGATGGTTTCCTCCGTCTCTTGGTTATCCGGGAGCAATCCTTCTACCGTATATTTGGCATACATCACCGTAGAGGTAAGGACATGGAGCCACAGGAGATCCTGGTTCATCCGCTTCAGCGCGGGAAAGGCCTTTTTGAACAGGCGGACCATTCCGATAAAGGCATTAAAATAGGTGATATCTCGGTGTTTGTCATACTTTGGGAAAAGGGCGCTGTCCCGAATCCGATGATAGAAAACGGTTTCGTCCGGATGAGCCACCCAAAACCGGAAATAGGGCTGCCATAGCTTTTTGACAGAACCCATAGGATCGGTGAGCATGGCCTGAGAAGTCACGTTCAGGCGTTCAAAAATTTCCGCTGCCTGTTTATCCACATAGGTAAAACACTCTATGATCAGCTGCTCCTTGCTTTCAAAGTAGCGATACAGCGCCCCGGGGGAAACGCCCGCCAGATCGCTGACATTCTGGATGCGCATACCCTCCAGGCCATATTGGCGTACGGCTTTCATCGCGGCAAGGATAATTCGGGTTCTGGTGTCGTCCAGTGCAATCACTTCCCCCTGAATAAGCTTTTGCAGTTGTTGTGCCGGGTGATGCAGCGCCTGTTTTTCGGGCAGAACTCAGTTTACAGCGGGGAAGAGGGCGCAGAAAAACAGGTGAAGAACAAATTTTGAAAAAATCACCGCAAGTATTTCAAAACACTTGCGGTGATTTGGCGGAGAAAGAGGGATTTGAACCCTCGCGACGCGTTAACGCCCTACTCCCTTAGCAGGGGAGCCCCTTCACCACTTGGGTATTTCTCCATAATGTCTATGAAATTGGCGGAGAGAGTGGGATTCGAACCCACGGATGTTTGCACATCGCCGGTTTTCAAGACCGGTGCCTTAAACCAACTCGACCATCTCTCCACGATTTGGCTCAAGCTAGCTTAACCATTTTATCACACGGAAGGAGCAGATGTCAATATTATCCCCTGATTTTTCTTCGTTACTATCCTGCCGGCCGGATTTTTGAAAAACCGGCCGGCAGGATCTATACGAAAAGTCATAAAACGAGAATAAATTGCATTTAGATGTTTCCCTTGCCGTGAACCTCGTTCAGCTCGACGGCGTAAACGCGGGTATGATCCATGGATTTACCAATGCAATCTTCGACAGCGGGCATATGCTCGGGCGAGAACTTGCGGCCGATGACGCGCAGGCCGTTTGCCGCTTCCTGGCCCGACAGGGCGCGGATGCGGCCAAAGCAGACGGCCGAGCGGTATTTGGTGGTCAGGCCGGGGGCGTCAGTTTCTACGTGGGCAACGGCAGAGACGCAGACACGGTCATGCGCTGTAAAGCAGTCGACCTTTAAACCCTGCATGGCGCAGTGAAAGTAAAGGGTTTTTCCCTCGACAGCGTGCGAGACGGTGACGCCGTAGGGCGTGCCGTCCGGCATCAAACAGGAAACAGTGGCGAACAGGGCGCTTTGCAGGGTCTCAAGCGCCTGCGCTTCGGTCAGGGCGCGGTCTTTGCGCCGCATGGGGTGCTCATTCATTTGCAGATAACCTCCAATCCGCCCATATACGGGCGCAGGGCCTGCGGCACGGTGACGGTGCCGTCGGCATTTTGATAATTTTCCAGAATTGCAGCCACAGCGCGCTCGGCGGGCAGGCTGGAACCGTTGAGGGTGTGGACAAACTCGGTTTTGCCGCCTTTTTCGCGTTTAAAGCGGATGCCGGCGCGGCGCGCCTGGTAGTCGATATAATTGGAACAGGAAGAGATTTCGACATATTTGCCATAAGAGGGCATCCAGACCTCGATATCATACTGTTTGGTTTGGTTGGCGCCCATATCGCCGGTGCAGCAGGCGACGACGCGGTAGGGGAGCTCGAGCGCCTGAAGCAGGCTTTCGGCGTGCGCCGTCAGGCTTTCGAGTTCGGCCATCGAGGTTTCGGGCAAAACGAACTTAACAATTTCCACTTTATGGAATTGATGCACACGGATAAGACCGCGGGTGTCGCGCCCGGCCGCGCCCGCTTCGCTGCGGAAGCAGGCGGTATTGGTGGTGACGTAAAGGGGAAGGTCAGCGGCGTCGAGGATTTCGCCGCTGTAAAAGTTGGTGGCGGGGATTTCACCGGTCGAGATGAGGTAATAGTCGGTGTCGTCGATTTTAAACATCTGGTCTGCAAACTTGGGCAGCTGTCCGGTGCCGGTCAGCGTGGCGCTGTTGGCCATAAAGGGGCACATCAGCTCGGTAAACCCGGCCGCTGTGTTGCGGTCGAGGCAGAAGTTCAAAAAGGCGCGTTCCAGCCGGGCGCCGCCGCCCACCATGAAATTAAAGCGCGCGCCCGTCACTTTGGCGGCGCGGGGAGCGTCAATAATGCCCAGATTGGCGCCGATATCCCAGTGCGCCTGCACATCGAAGTCAAAGGCCCGGGGTTCGCCCCAGGTGCGTACGACGACATTGTCGTCGCTGTCGCGGCCTTCGGGCACGCTTTCGTCAGGGATGCAGGGGATGCCCAGCATGAGCTGGCGCAGATCGGCCTCGAGCGCCGAAAGCTGGGCCGCCAGCTCTTTGCCGCGCGCCGAAAGCTGCTTCATTTCGGCCATGGCTGCGGCCGGATCTTCGCCGTTCTTCTTCATTTCGGGAATGCGTTTGGACATGCGGTTCTGGTCGGCTTTAATGGCTTCGCTCTCCTGAATCAGCCGGCGGCGCTGCTCGTCGAGCGCAAGCGCGCGGTCGATCTCTTCGTCATAGCTGCGGCCGCGCTTGGCAAGCTGCGTTTTGGCGCGCGCCGTTTCGTCGCGCAGTACTTTAATATCCAGCATAAAAATGCTCTCCTTTTCAGGGCTTGATGGTCCGAAGCGCCTGACAGAGCGCTTCCAGCCCGTCATTGCCGTAATATTCGATGCTCAGTTTTCCTTTTTTCGCGCCGTGGTGGATGGTCACCTTGTATCCGGTCTGCGCCGACAGGCGGCGCTGCAGGTCTTCGATATAAATGGCATCCCCCGAAGGGGAGCGCGACGGCTCCCTTTGGGGCTTTTGCAGCTTTTGTGCCAGCTTTTCCGCTTCGCGCACGGAAAGGCCCTGTTCGATGATCAGCTGGGCGGCTGCCTGCATCTGCCCGGGGTCGCCCAGCGACAAAAGGGCGCGGCCGTGGCCGGCCGAAAGCTGCCCGGCGGACACCTTTTCGCGCAGGGAAGGAGGAAGGTTCAAAAGCCGCAGCGAGTTGGCGACGGCGGGGCGCGATTTGCCGATGCGTTCGGCCGCCTGCTCCTGCGTCATGGCGTATTGATCCATCAACGTGCGGTAGCCTTCGGCCTCTTCAATGGGGTCGAGATCCTCGCGCTGAAGGTTTTCGATGAGGGCGAGGGCGTAAGCGGTCGGTTCGTCCACGTCGAGGATGTGCGCCGGGATCTCTTCCAGCCCGGCCAGGCGCGAAGCGCGCCAGCGGCGCTCGCCGGCGATGATGCGGTAAATATCGCCGTCGCGCCGGACGGTGATGGGGGTGATGACGCCGTTTTGCCGGATGCTTTCGGCAAGCTCCTGCAAGGCCTGCTCGTCAAAGACATGTCGGGGCTGGTTCGGGCTGGGCTCGACGTCGCGGATTTTAAGGCCGGTGACCGGCTGGGTGGTTGCCGGATCTTCACCAAATAGGGCGGAAAGGCCCTTGCCGAGCCCTTTTGGCTGTTTTTGATCGGCCATTTAGCTGCCTCCTTTGTTGCGCTTTAAAAACTCATCAGCGATTTGACTATAGGCTTCGGCCCCGCGCGACAGGCGGTCATAGGCCAGAATGGGCTTGCCGTGGCTGGGTGCTTCGGACAGGCGGATGTTGCGCGGCACAACGGTTTTAAAGACCTTGGGGCCAAAAAATTTTTTAATCTCCTCGGCGACCTGCAAAGTCAGATTGGTGCGGCCGTCGTACATGGTGAGCACAATGCCTTCAATGTCGAGCGGCGGGTTGATGGAACGCTTGACGGTGCGGATGGTAGAAACCAGTTGCGAGAGGCCCTCAAGCGCATAATATTCGCACTGCATGGGGACGAGCACCGTATCGGAGGCCGCCAGTGCATTGAGCGTCAAAAGGCCCAGCGAGGGCGGGCAGTCGATAAAAATATAATCATAGCGGGGGCGCAGCGGTTGCAAAACCTCCCGCAGAGCGAGCTGACGGTGCTCGGCGCCGGCAAGCTCCTGCTCGATGGCGGCCAGATTGATGTCGGCCGGCAGAAGATCGCACCAGCGGGTGTGGCATAGCGCCTGCGAAACATCGCGCAGACCGGAAAGGACGCTGTATATCCCTTTGCCGTCGGCCGAAACGCCAAGACCGGAGCTGGCGTTGCCCTGCGGATCAAAATCGCACAGCAGCACTTTTGGGCCGCGCGCAGCGACGCAGCAGGCCAGATTAACGGCCGTTGTCGTTTTGCCGACACCGCCTTTTTGATTGGAAAGAGCGATGATTTTACCCATGGACAGATACCTCTGTAGGCGAAAACAGTCTGAAATGAAAACAGACAGGCATTTTGCTGTGTTCATTATAGCACCGACGCAAAGAGGTGTAAAGCAAAAAAGCCGCCAACCCACAAAACAAATCGGATTGGCGGCAGAAAACGCGGTCCCTGCCCCAAAAGCGGGGCAGGGGTAAGGGAGGGAAAGAGAGGGATTTGCAGGGGGGATAGCAGCCTGTTTGCGGCGTGTTTCACGTGAAACAGTCAAATGCTTTACAGCGGCTGAAAAGGCGTAAAACAAGCACAAAAGGCCGTTAAACAGGCCGCACGGCACGCGGAATTCGAATGGTTAAAATCAACTCTTCAGGGCGTTCCTGCTGATCAACCTGCGCGCCGACCCCCGCCGACTGCATGGCGGCGACGGCGCGGTTGACGGTGTTGAGAAAGAGACGAACATCTCGGATAAAGCCTTTGCGGCGGCCGGTTGACGGCGCCGGCTTGTCTTCGAGCAGACGTTCAATATAAGCTTCCGTTTGCTCTACATTGTAGCCGCGCCGAACAATTTCGGCAGCGCTTTGCGCCTGTAAGACGGGGTCGGCAAGGCGGAGCAGAGCGCGGGCGTGCCGTTCGGTCAGACCGTATTCGCGCACCAGCGCAACGGTTTCGGGCGACAGCTTTAAAAGCCGAAGCTTATTGGCGACCGCGGACTGCGTTTTGCCCAGCTTTTCCGCCGCCTGCTGCTGCGTCAGGCCGTATAATTCGGTCAGACGCTGGAGTCCCAGCGCTTCTTCGAAAAAGTCCAGGTCACGGCGCTGCAAATTTTCAACGAGCGCCATAAGCGAGCTGTCCTCTTCCTCGGCGGCGACAACGTAGCAGGGAAGGGCTTCGAGCCCGGCCATGACGGCCGCGCGCAGGCGGCGCTCGCCGGCGACCAACTGGTAGCCGCCGTTTACGCGCCGAACCGTCAGCGGCGTAATGATGCCGTAGCGCCGGATGCTGTCGGCCAGCTCGGCCAGGGCCTGCTCATCAAAAATGCGGCGGGGTTGGGCGGGGTTTTTTGCAATACAGTTGGCCGGCAGCCAGCGGAACTCCTGCTTTTTTGTGGCAGAAAATAAGCTGAGTGACATCTGTTTGGCCCCCTTTCGCTTCATTTGCCCTTGTGGACAAGTCCATCATAGCACAAAGCATATGGCGAAAGCTGGCGAATGCTGCTGGGAAATAAAGGGAATTATAAAAAGCCGGAAAAGCCGGTCAGGATGGGTCGCTTGACTTGAAAAAGAAGGACAAAAGCAGTGAAAAGCCCACAGCGGCCGCAATGCCGCCAGCTGTTGCGCTCAGCCCGCCGGTAAAGGCGCCCGTCCAACCCGATTGCAAAACGGCCTCTTCGACCCCCTTGGCCATAGAGTAGCCAAAACCGAGCAGCGGGACGGTGGCGCCCGCACCGCCGAAGTCGACCAGAGGCTGGTACAGCCCCAGCGCGGTCAGCAGGACGCCGAGCACAACATAAGAGCTGAGAATGCGCGCCGGAGTCAGCCGGGTGCGGTCAATGAGAATCTGGCTCAGGGCGCAGATGACGCCGCCGACCAGAAAAGCTTTCAGATATTCCATAGCTTAACCCTCCGATTCCAGACAGACAAGGTGGCATATACCGGGGATGGACTCGCCCTGCGTCGATGTGATGGGGGACAGAAGAGCGCCTGTGCCGCAGAAAAGCAGACGCTTGAAAAGCTTTTTTTCCAGGGCCGGGAGCAGATAACCGCCCAGCACGGCCGCCGAGCAGCCGCAGCCCGAGGCGCCGGCATGGACGTCCTGCCCGCCGTGAAAGAGCATCAGGCCACAGTCGTCATACACGGGCCGCAGGTTGACGCCGTCCCCGTCAAAAAGGTCGAGTACCAGCTGCTTGCCCACATGCGCAAGGTCGCCGGTGACAATGAGATCGTAGTCGGTGGGCGATTCGCCGGTGTCCTGAAAATAAGAGGAAAGGGTTTCATAGGCGCTCTGCGCCATAGCAGCCCCCATATTGTTGGCGTCGGTGACGCCGGGGTCATAGATTTTCCCGATATGCGCACGAGTGACGCGTATGCCGCTCTTCTGCGCAGAAAGCACGACGGCTCCGGCCGCCGAAGCCGTCCACTGCGCCGTCGGCGGGCGTTGCCCGCCATAGGCCAGCGGATAACGGTACTGCCGCTCGGCCGAGCAGAAATGCGAGGACGCTGTACACAAAACATGCTGCTGAATGCCGCCCGATACCAGGCTTGAACCTAAAAGCAGGCTTTCGGCCATGGTTGAGCAGGCGCCGTAGAGGCCGAGAAAGGGAATCTGGCTGTCGCGAAAGCCGAAGCTGGTCGACACGCACTGGTTGAGCAAATCGCCGCCCAGCGCGCAGCCGATTTCGCCGGGGGCCATACCGGCCTTTTGCAGCGCCGTCTGCCAGGCGGTCGTCACCATCTTCATTTCGGCCTTTTCCCAGCTCTTTTCACCGTACCACCCGTCGGGGCAGACGACGTCAAAACGGTCGCCCAGCGGCCCTTCGCCTTCCTTTTTCCCGGCGCAGACAGCCCACGAGCGTATATAGACAGGGTTTTTAAAGGAGACAGTCGACATATTTACCCCCCAAAGATGACAAGAATCAGGCCGTATAGTACGCTGGCCGAAATGCCCAGCACCAAAACCGGCCCTGCGATGGTAAACATTTTGACGCAGGTGCCCAGAATCATACCCTCGGTTTTGAACTCGAGTGCAGGGGATGCAACCGAGTTGGCAAAGCCGGTAATGGGCACCAGAGTGCCTGCGCCGGCGTGCTTGGCCAGCTTTTCGTAGACGCCGACGGCGGTCAGAAAGACGCCGAGAAAGACCATACAGATGGCGACGGCGGCGGCCACGCCTTTTTCGCTCAGCCCCAGCGATTCAAAAAAGGTGCGGAAGCCCTGACCAAGGGCGCACAGCAGGCCGCCGACCACAAATGCGGCGGGAATATTTTTGTAAGACGGCGAGGGGGGAGAAGCTTTTTCATAAAGCTTCTGATATTCCTGTTTCGTTAGCTTCAAAGCAATTCACCTCGTGGGTATTTTTGCCTCGGCTCGCTGAAATATACAGTGTACCGGCTTGCTTTTTATCCTGCGCAGGCGTATGATAGAAGCTGAAAAATCAATAGCGGTGGTGAAACAGATGCTGAAAAAGTGGGGGAGAGCGAATATGTGGTTTGTCTTTGCACTGCTGTCAGCCGTTTTTGCGGCGTTTACGTCTATTTTGGCAAAAATTGGTATACAGGGGGTTAACTCCAATCTCGCCACAGCCATACGCACGGTCGTCGTTGTCATTATGGCGTGGGGGATGGTCTTTATCACCGGCGCGCAGGGGGGCATTTCGGACATCAGTTCAAAGGGCTGGCTGTTTCTGGTGCTGTCGGGCCTGTGTACCGGGTTTTCTTGGCTGTGCTATTATCATGCGCTGCAAATCGGCGAAGCGTCCAAGGTGGTGCCCATCGACAAGTTCAGCGTCGTCATCACCATGGTGCTGGCCTTTGTCATTTTGAAGGAAAAGTTCACCGTTCAGACGGCGATTGGCGGGCTGCTCATCACGGCCGGCACCTTTGTGCTTATTTTGTAGAACAGGAGCTTTGGCAATGGCAGCAGAAGTGGAAAAGGTCAAACAATATCTGCACGCATGGGGCCTGGACGGGCGCGTGCGCGAGTTCAATGTGTCGAGCGCCACTGTCGAACTGGCGGCGCAGGCCGTCGGGGTCATTCCGGCGCGTATTGCAAAGACGCTGTCCTTTTTGAAAAAGGAGGGCGAAGGCGCCGTTCTTATTGTTGCAGCGGGCGATGCGCGCATTGACAACAAGCGCTTTAAAGAACGGTTTGGAATGAAGGCAAAGATGCTGACGCCCGAGCAGGTGCGCGCGTTTACCGGGCACTATATCGGCGGCGTCTGCCCTTTTAACCTGCCGCAGGGGCAGTGTGAGGTATGGCTTGACCGTTCGCTTGAGCGGTTTGACACCATTTTTCCCGCCGCGGGCAGCGATGCGTCGGCCGTCGAGCTGAGTTGTGCCGAACTGGAGCAGTGCTCGCAGGCGGCCGGCTGGGTAGACGTCTGCAAACTGCCCGAGACGCCGGCAGAATAGGGAAGAGCATTGATTGAAAAAGCGCTGTAAACCTTTAAGGTTTACAGCGCTTTTGCTTTTATTGTTTGCTGTCGCCGGTGGGGCGGCATCTGGATAATATTTTAATCCGCCTGCTCATCCACGGCGCCGAAAAGCCGCAGCTCCAGCTTGGCGAACAGGCGCGACAGCGCCGGCGCAAGGCCGGTATGGCGGGACACTGCCAGGCCGGCTTCGGCCAGCGCGATGCCGGCAAAGACATCGGCCAGCACATGCTGGCGGACAAAAAGGGTGGAAAGACAGATGCACACAGCGCCGGCAAAGAGAAGCCAGCGCTCGGCGCGCGACACGCGCGGATTTCCGCGCACCCCGGCCCAACACAGCCAGCTGACCATACAGTGAATGGAAGGGAAAAGATTGCGCGGCGGATCCAGCTGATAAATCAGCCCAAGCGCCGCGGCGGAAAAGCCCTGCGGCAGTTCGGGGCGGGTATTGGTCGTCGGCAGCAGGATGAAGAAAAGCGCGCACGCCGCCTCGCACAAAAGGTGCGCTGCGACCAGCCGGTCGAGATCGGCGCGCCGCAGCCGCGAAACGCGGATGTAGCCGTAAAGCCAGAAGGGGACAAAGAAAATATACACCCAGACCCAGCCGGGCATAAAGGGGAAAAGCCCGTCGAGCGGGGTTTCCATGCACAGGGGGGCGGCGTGGCGCATCAAAAGCTGCGTGCCGAAATAAATCAGGCAGTTCAATGCGTAGCAGAGGACAAGCGGCACAAAGGCAAAGCGAGGCGCCAGCCAGCCGCTTAAATAGCGATCATACCAGCGGCCCAGGCGGTTGAGTTCGGTTTTTTCAGCGGTGCGCACCGATTTTCTCCCCCATTTTCACAAGGGTTTCCAGCCCGTCGAGCGAATTGCACACGATATCCTCGTCAATCACGGCGCTGCCGGCTGTCAAACAAAGAACGATGCTAGAGCCGCCGAACTCGAAGCGGCCCTTTTCGTCACCGCGATGCACCGGGCCAGAAGCCGGGCTGTTGACAATGCGGCCGACCAACATGGCGCCGACCTCCATCACCAGCATGGGGCCGAAGACGTCGGCGTCGAGCAGGGTGTATTCCCGCGTGTTTTCGCGATAAATGGGGCGTTTGGCCGCGGCGCGGGGGTTGACGGTGTGAAAAACGCCGGGAATGCGGACAGCATCGCCGGCTGTGCCGTCGCACGCCCAGCTGTAGCGGTGGTAATCGTCGACCGACAGCCGGAACAACAGCAGCATGCCGCCGCAAAAGCGTTCGGCCAGCTCCGCGCTGCGGGTCAGGCTTTCCATCGTATAATCGACCCCTTTGATGGAAAAAACCGAATCGGCGCCGATGGGGCAGACGGTCAGCTTTCCGTCGCACGGGGCGACAAGGTGATAGGGGTCAAAGTCAAAAGGCCGTTTTTCCGGACGGATGCGGCGGCAGAAAAAGGCGTTATAGCTGGGCCAGCGCTCTTCCGCCCAATCGTCCGGGGCAATGCCGTTGCGGCGCATAAAAGGGCCGATGAGCAGACGCGAAGGCGCGCGGTCAAGCAACCACCCGGCCAGACGCGACACCCAGGGGCGAACCAGCAGCCGCAAAAGCAGCCGGCCGGGCGCCGTCTCCAGCAGAAAATCGACAAACCGCCCCTGGCCGTCATAGATCTGGGTGCGGTTGCCGGCGCGGTCGACACTAATCATTGACGCTGTCCCCAATCTGATCGATCAGCGGCTCCTCCGGGCCTTCGGGATATTCGGCCGAAGCCGACGGATCAAAGCGCGAGAAGAAAAAGATGACACTGACGGCGAGGGCCGCCAGCAGAATGAGCGCGCCGAGGATGGCCGGCTTGGGCCGCCTCATCTGGAAGTCGAGGATAAAGCAGGTCGCCACGGCAAAAAGCATGATGATGAGCAGGGGGGAAAAGAAGTGCTCGGGAATTAAGAATTCGAGCAGGAAGGTGATGGGGAAAATAATGGCGATGGAGGTAACGGGCAGGCCGTGGTACACCTTCTCCCCGGATGAAGCGTCCATCTGGCGGTTGGTTTCGAGCACGTTGAAAAAGGCCAGTCGCATAACGGCGCACAGGCAGTAGTAGCTGATGGCGATAAAGCCGAGCGAGCCGCGCACCCCCAGGCGGTAGCAGATGAGCGCAGGGAAGACGCCGAAACAGACGATATCGCACAGCGAATCGAGCTGAATACCGAAGAGCTTCTGCGCGTCGGTGCGATCCTTTTTGGTGCGCGCCACCTTGCCGTCAAAGGTGTCGCACAGCCCGGCAAAGGCCAGGCAGAAGATAGCCATGCGAAAATGCCCCTCCATTGCCTGGGTCATGCCGAAAACCGAGACGACCAGCCCCAGGAAGGTGAGGATGACAGTGTAATTGTAGAACCCGATCATAATAAAAGCCTCTCCTAAATCTGCGCTGTGCGGGCCGTGCGTTTCAGACAAAATACGACACAGCGCGGGAAAAATTACCGCCCGGCCTCTTCGCCGGCGGCGATTCGAGCCAAAAAGGGCGCCGCATACCGCAGCTGCGGCTGCTGGATATGCGGATAACACCAGTTGAGCGATGCGAGATCGGCGCTGTCCAGCAGCGTGATTTCGCAAATTTCAAAGGGGGGAAGGGGGCCGAACGTGCGGATGCACGCGGCGTAGATCATGCCGTAGGTGACGATCGGGCCGTCGGTCACGGAATAAGGGCAGACCGGAGTGATGGAATAATCCAGAGCGCCGGTTTCCTCATACAGCTCGCGCCGCGCCGCCTGCTCCGGCGTTTCGCCCGCTTCGCGGTGGCCGCCGGGCAGTTCCCAGCTCGTCCGATCCCGGTGGCGGCAAAAGACCCAGCGGCCGCCTGACTGGGCAGCCGTTACGACGAACTGGATTTTTTCATCGGGCGCGTCCGAAAGGAAATGAACTTCCATATCGCGCGTCACTTGGCCCAGTTGCCGGTGGCGGCGGCACGCAGGTAGGCGTTGATAAACCCGTCGAGGTCGCCGTCCATGACCGCGCCGATGTTGCCGTTTTCAAAGCCGGTGCGGTGATCCTTGACCAGCGTATAGGGCATAAAGACGTACGAGCGGATTTGGCTGCCCCATTCGATGGATTTCTGCACGCCCTTGATGTCCGAGATCTTGTCAAGATGCTCGCGCTCTTTGATTTCCACCAGCTTGCTCTTGAGCATCCGCATGGCGACCTCGCGGTTCTGGTGCTGCGAGCGCTCGTTCTGGCAGGCGACGATGATGCCGGTCGGAATGTGGGTGATGCGGATGGCCGATTCCGTTTTGTTGACGTGCTGGCCGCCCGCGCCGCCCGAACGGTAGGTGTCCACCTTCAGGTCGTCGGGGTTGATTTCCACTTCGAGATCGTCGTCGATTTCGGGCATGACCTCGATGGCAGAAAAGCTGGTGTGGCGGCGGCCCGAAGCGTCAAAGGGCGAAACGCGCACCAGGCGGTGTACGCCCGCTTCGCTTTTCAGGTAGCCGAAAACGTTTTCGCCTTCAATCAGAAGATCGGCGCTTTTAATGCCCGCTTCCTCTCCGTCGATGATGTCGAGAATTTTGTACTTAAAGCCGCGGTTGTCCGCCCAGTGGGTATACATCCGCAAAAGCATCTGCGCCCAGTCCTGCGCCTCGGTGCCGCCCGCGCCGGCGTGAAAGGACATGATGGCGTTGTTTTTGTCGTACTCGCCGGTCAGCAGGGTGGAGAGGGTTTGATCCTCCAGCTCGGCGCAAAAGGCCTTGAAATCGCGCTCGATTTCGGGCAGCTGGCTTTCGTCGCCCATTTCCTCGGCCATTTCGACCAGCGTCAGCGTGTCCTCATACAAAGCGGCCAGCCTGGTATAGCGCTGGCTTTTGCCCTGCAAATGCTTGATGCGCTGCAAAACGCGCTGGCTGTTTTCCGGGTCGTCCCAAAAGTCGGGGGCGGCCGTCTTTTTTTCCAGCTCAGCGGCCTCGTCCAGCCCGCGGTCCAGGTCAAGCGCAGCGCGCAGCTCTGAAAGCTGCGGGCGCATGTTGACCAGCTTGTTTTTAATCTCGTCGTATTGAATCATGGCATAATGCTCCAATCATTCGGATTAGCCTTTCTATTATACAGGAAAAACCGCCGCGAGTAAAGACGCAGGAGATCTTACCTCTTTTACCTTTTGTGCTAAGGTATTTTGACAGCCAAAACCGGCTGTGATATCATGGAAGCGGCAAACCGGCGGGGTGATAAAATGAAAAAAGTGATTTACTATTTCAGCGGTACGGGAAACAGCCTGCGGGCGGCTTTGATCATTGCCGAAGGAATTGGCGGCGCAGAATTAATCAATGTACGTTGCGACCCCGAAGAGGCCTCTGCGGAGGATGCAGACGTGATCGGCTTTGTATGTCCCGTTTATGAATGGGATATACCGGGGACGTTTAAAAGCTTTATCGAGCGGCTCGCCGTCAACCCGAAAGCCTACATTTTCATGGTGACAACCTATATTGCCGTTTTGGGGAAAAGCTTTGAAACGGTGGAAAAAATCCTTGCCGGTAAGGGGGCGCGCCTGGACTATGGCCGCGCTTTGCGTTGCGTGGCAAGCCAATGTATCGCATATCCGCCGTTTCCGCCTGAAAAAATCATGGTGCCCTATATGGAAAAGCAAATGAAGCGGGCGGGCAATGAGATAAGTCAGAAAAAGCGCAGAGCGTACCCCCGTATGTCGCCCATAACACGCAGGCGATACAAAAAGGTCATGGGGCCCTATATGGAAGTCGAAAAGGAGTACGACAAGGGGTTCTTTACCGACGGGAGGTGCAGCGGCTGCGGAACGTGCGAAAAGGTATGCCCGACCCGCAACATTTCCATGCGGGAAAACCGCCCTGTATGGAATCACCACTGCCACGGGTGCAACGCCTGCGTTGCCTATTGCCCGGCAAAAGCAATCCAGTTTAAAACGCCGCCGGCTTATCAGGAGCTTGGCACCCTGATATCCAGAATCCTGCGCCTTCCCGAAAAACGCAAGCGCTATCATCATCCGCTGATTCGGGCAAAGGATTTGATGTGGGACAGAAAAGAAATCAGCCGGGATAGGGAATGACTGCCTGCTCGGATAATTTGACAGGCAGCCGTAAAAGCAAAAAAGAGAAATCCAGGCCCTGCGGAGGGCATCCAGGTGCTCTCTGTGGTTGACAGCCCGTCAAAAAGCACATACAATAATGTACAAATTCCACGAAAGCGGAGGGAAGCGCCCATGTCCGAAAAAAGCCTGTTTGAAAAAGCGCCCGAAGAGTGCAAGTATTCCTTTGTCCAGCATAAAGCCTGTGAGTTTTTTCCCTGCCACCAGACGCAGAACCCTGACGACTTCAACTGTCTGTTCTGCTACTGTCCGCTGTACGCGCTGGGCAGCCACTGCGGCGGCAACCCCGTCTGGCTGGAAAACGGCGTCAAAGATTGCAGCCAATGTATGCTGCCCCACGGCCGAAAAAGCTACTCTTATATTATGGGCAAGTTCCCCGAGCTTTCGGAAATCGCAAAGGACAACCGCTGAGCCTGCGCGGCCTCGGAAGTCAAAAGCCGCCCGCCCCTTTGCGGGGCCAGGCGGCCTTGTTTTTTCATAAACCGGTTATTTTTCCGCCCGCTTCTCCGGCGGCAGCCTGCGGTATTCGCGCGCAAACAGGGTGGCCGTTACGCTGACGGCGATGACGTCGGCCACCGGCTCGGCGAGAAAGACGGCCAGTACCTTGTCGCTGATAAGCTGCGGAAGGATGAAAATGAGCGGAATGAGCAGAATGACCTTGCGCAGCAGGGCAAGAAAGGCCGAGGTACGGCTGTTGCCCAGCGCGATAAAGGTCTGCTGGCAGGCGATTTGTATGCCGAAAATAACCGACGCAGCCATATAAATGCGAATGGCCCAGCGTGTAAAGGCGGCCAGCTCTGCATTGGCGGTAAAGATGCCGATGAACAGCTGCGGCGTCAGCATACACAAAAGCCACATCGCCCCGGAATAGACCATGGAGCATTTGAGCAGCAGCCAAAAGGTCTGCTTGACGCGGCCGATATTTCCCGCGCCGAAGTTGAAGCTGACAATGGGCTGCGCCCCCTGTGTCAGCCCCTGCAGGGGCAGCATGGAAAACTGCATGACGCTGGACAGAATGGTCATGGCGCCGACGGCGATGTCGCCGCCATAGCGCAAAAGGCTGGTGTTAAAGCAGACAAAGAGGACGCTTTCGGTAAACTGCATGATAAAGGGGGCCAGGCCGAGCGCCAGGCAGGGAAGGAAAACCTTTCTGCGCAGGGGCAGGTTGCCGCGCCGGATGCGCAGCTTGCTCTTTTCGCTGGTCAGAAAACGAAGAATCCAGACACAGGATACGGCCTGCGACAAAATGGTGGCCAGCGCCGCGCCGCGGACCCCCATGCCAAAGGCAAAGATAAAAATCGGGTCGAGCACGATATTGCACACCGCGCCGATGACGACGGTCATCATGCCGACGCGGGCAAAGCCCTGCGCGTTGATAAAGGCGTTGAGTCCCAGCGCCAGCTGAACAAAAAGCGTCCCCAGCGCGTAAATCTGCATGTACTGCCACGCGTAGGGAATGGTGTTTTCGCTGGCGCCAAAGGCCAGCAGAATGTCCCGCCCCCAGACGGAAACGACCAGCGTCAGAAGCACGGCGACGCCGGCCAGCAGGGCGGTGCAGTTGCCCAGTATGTTTTCCGCCTGCTCCTTGTCGCCCCGCCCCATCATGATGGAGGCGCGCGGCGCGCCGCCCATGCTGACCAGCGCGGCAAAGGCCGACGCCGCCATGATGACCGGCATACAGACGCCGACGCCGGTCAGCGCTTCGGGCCCTACTTCTGCAATGTGCCCGATGTACATGCGGTCGACCATGTTGTATAATAAATTGACAATCTGCGCCACAATGGCGGGCATGGCCAGTTTGAAAAGCAGAGGGCCGATTTTGTCGCGCCCCAGATCCGCCCCGCCGGCGGCTTCAGTCTTGTGCATCATCACTCACTCCTGTCAGGTATTTCCGGGCGTTTTCACTCAGACGCTCCAGGGTTTGAAGGGCGGCTTCCAGTTCGCCGGGGGCGATTCCCTCGCCCAGCTTTTGTAAAATGTCATCCTGCTTCTGGCCGATCTCCCGGCTGATGGGGCGGCTCTTTTCGCTGAGCGCCAGGTGTACCACGCGGCGATCCCTTCGGTCACGCTCCGCCGTCAGGTACCCCTTTTGCTGGAGCGATTCGACCGAACGCGCTACCAGCGCTTTGGACAGCCCTTTGCACCGCGCGATGTCGGTCGCCGTGTCCAAATGCGGCGCATTGTTATACAGAAAAAGCAGCGCCGTCACCTCGCCCGGCGTCAGCGCAAAGGCGCGCAGCTCGTGCTGGAAATAGCGGCGATAGGCTTTGTCCAGCCTGCGCAGCGCTTCCATATACATTCCCGGCGTGCGGTACATCCGCTACAACCTCCCTTTGCCATAAAAAAATGTTTACTTGTAAACTTTATAGCAGGCCGCTGCATTTGTCAAGGGGTTGCCTGCCCATTTTTGTCAAGGAGATGCTTTGTATGAAAATCGCCATCATCGGTTACAGTGGATCCGGAAAGTCCACGATGGCGCGCGCCCTGGGCCAGCGGTACGGCTGTCCGGTTCTGCATTTGGATACCGTTCAGTTCCTGCCCGGGTGGCGCGAGCGCGACCGGGGGGAAGCGCTGGCCTTCGTCCGCGATTTTATGAACCGGCACGACGCCTGGATCATTGACGGCAATTATACCGCTTTCGAGCGCGAGCGCCGTCTGCGCGAGGCCGACCAGATTGTGCTGTTTGACTTTCCGCGGCGCACCTGCCTGCGGCAAATCATTGGGCGTTACCGCACATGGCGCGGCCGAACGCGCCCCGATCTTGCCCCCGGGTGCCCTGAAAAAATCGATTGGGAATTCCTGAGCTGGGTGCTGTGGCGCGGCCGCACCGCAAAACGCCGGGAATCGCTGCAAAGCGCCGCCCGGCTGTACCCGCAAAAGACTGTGGTGCTGCGCAGCCGCGCACAGGCCGAGCGCTTCCTCGCAGAGCTGCCCATTCAGCCGCAGTAAAAAAGAGATCCCGCAGGATCCCCTTTTCTCATTCTTCTTTTGCGCCCAGATACTGCGCCATAAACTTGGTAAAGGCCTCGGCCGCCGGCGAAAGCTGCCGGTCGTTGCGGTAGGCCAGGTAAATGGCCCAGTTGCTCAGCGCCGGGCTGCCGTCGATGTTGACAAGGGACAATCCCCGGCAGTTTTCCTGTGTCATCGTCGGCTTGGCGGCCAGGTAAATGCCAAGCCCCTGCCGCACAAGGTCGAGCAGAAAGTCCTGTTCGGCCGAAGTGACTGAAATGCGCGGCACATAGCCGGAAGCGGCCGCCGCCTGCAAAAGCCGATGGTATTGGGTGTGATTTTCACCCAACGAGACAAAGACCTCGTCCCGGAGCTCAGGAATCGTGACCGACTCTCTGCCGGCCAGCCGGTGCGTCTGCGGCACGACGAGCACCAGCGAGCTGCGCTCGATAAGGCTGGATGTGAAGACGCCTTCCATCAGCGGCGCGACGGCCAGCGCCATATCGCATTCTTCGGCCAGCAGGGACTGCTGAACGATGTGAGCGCCCCGGTTGATGGTGTGGACGTCGACACTGGGGTAGCTGCGGCAGAATTCGGCGATGACGCCCGAAAGATACAGGCTGCACAGCCGAAGCGGCGCGGCGATGGTCACCTGCCCCGTCACCTCCCGCATGAGCCGCTGTGCCGAAACGCTGAGATCGTCGTACGCCATGATAAGCGCCGTCGCTTTGGCAAAAAACTGCCGCCCTTCGGGCGTCAGTCGCACCCGTTTCGACTGATAGGCCAGCAGCTTGATGCCCAGTTCCTCCTCCAGCTTCTGCATGGCGACACTGAGCGCCGGCTGCGATACAAACAGCTGCCGCGCCGCTTCTGAAAAGCTGCCGCACTCCGCCACCTTGACAAAATACTGTATCTGCCGCAAGTCCATTTCCGTTTCCTCCCCGTGCAGGCGTGAAATACATTATCATGATACTTTATCATTATAACGCACCTTCTGGTTTTCTACAAGAGCATGAAAAAGCGGCCCCGGCAGGCCGCTTTTTCATATGCTGTTTGTTATCTTCTGCCAATGAAATTACTTTTCGTATACTTTTATCAAGGCCTGGGTGCCGTCATTTTCCAGCCCCAGATCGGACATCTGCTCGTAAAGGCCAAGCACCGCGTCCAGCATTTTGAGATCGAGCCCCCGCAGCGCACTCTCGTCGCGCACGATTTTCATATCTTTGATGAAGTGCTTGACGAAAAATCCCGGCGCGAAGTCGCCCCGCAGCGCCCGGGGCGCCATGTTGGCGATTTGCCAGCTGCCTGCGGCGCCTGCCCCGATGGCTTCGAGCATGGCGGCAGGGTTCAACCCCGCCTTCCGGGCGTAGGCAATGGCTTCGGTATAGGCTGCCGTCGCGCCGGCCACCGCGATTTGGTTGGCTGCTTTGGTATGCTGGCCCATGCCCGGTCCGCCCATGTGCTTGATGTTTTTGCCCATACAGGAAAAGAGCGGCATCGCCTCGTCAAAATCGGCCTTGTCGCCGCCCGCCATGATGGACAGCGTTGCATTGCGCGCGCCGCTGTCCCCGCCCGAAACGGGCGCGTCCATGACGCGCACGCCTTTTTCGCGGCCCTGCTCGTACAGCTTCTGCGCAAGCGCCGGGGAGGACGTCGTCATGTCGATGACAAGAGCGCTGCGGTCGGCGCATTCGAAAATGCCGCCCGGGCCGCAGAAGACCTCTTCGACATCCCGGGGATAACCGACCATGACGAAAATGACGCCGGCGCCGGCCACGGCCTCGGCAATGGTTCTGCACGGTATGAAGCCCAGCTCGCGCGAAAGCGCCTCCATTTTTTCATAAGTGCGGTTGTAGGCCCTGACCTGGTAGCCGTTTTTGACCAGATGCCCTGCCTGCTGCGCACCCATGACGCCGGTGCCGATCCACGCTACCTTTTTCATTTTGTTTCCTCCAGTTCCTTTTTGATTCAGGGGGCTGCGGCAGAGCGAAAACCCCGGGCCGCGCCCTGTCTGTGAAAAAATGCACCGATCCCGCGCCAAATGCATAAGGTATAGCAGTCTGGAAAATAAGAAAGGGGAACGGTTATGGATTACGACTGCGCGCCGCCCTGCGGCGGAGGCAACATGCTGCAAAGCTTTATCAGCGACAACATTCTGTTTGTCATCATCGTGCTCGCCGTGCTGTTCGGTTTGGGGTACTTTGTCACCAAAGCCGCCGTCAAAAACGGCATTTTAGAAGCGCTCAAAGAACCGGACTGCCCGCTCGTTCCGCCCTGTCCCCCCTGCGGGCTGTAAAAGCAGCCCGCGCCGCGAGCGGCGGTTAAATCTCCAGCTCGCCTATCAGGCTGCGCATGGCCAGAATGGTCTTTTCCATCAGTTCGTCCAGCGTCCATCCCAACATTTCGGCGCCCTGGCGAATGACATCGCGCGAACAGCCGGCGGCAAATTTTTTGTCTTTGAATTTCTTCTTGACGCTCGAGACCTCAAGGTCGGAGACGCTTTTGCTCGGGCGCATGATGGCGGCCGCGCCGATCAGCCCGGTCAGCTCGTCGGTGGCAAAGAGAATCTTTTCCATCTGCGATTCGGGCGGGATGTCCGAGGTGATGTCCCCGATGCCGTAGCCGTGGCTGGCGCAGGCGCGCACGATGCTTTCGTCGATGTCTTCGGCCCGCATCAGTTCCTGGCATTTGACGCAGTGCTGTTCGGGCCACTGCTCGAAATCGAGGTCGTGCAAAAGCCCGACCACTTTCCAGTATTCGACGCGCTCCGGGTCGTACTGGCCGGCAAACCAGCCCATGACGCCCGAGACGATTTCGGCATGGCGCAGGTGAAAGGGTTCTTTGTTATAGCGGCCCAGCAGCTCGCGGGCCTCTTCCATGGTGGGAACATGAGACATGGCGATTCGCTCCTTTATGAAAATCAACTTTTTCGGGTATCCTTATCTTATATCATTTGCCGCCGGTTGACAAGAGACGCCGCGCCCGCCCGCGGCGCCAAGCCGAATTGCAAAGGCCGGCGCTTTGTGGTATGATAAAATATAAGCTTTATTCAAGTCCATCCAATGCAGCCGGGCTCTCCGGCAAAGGGGGTTCTTTTGTGTCGCTGATGTCGGCCCTGATTACGTTTCTCTACCTCTCCAATATCGTCGCCGCTCTGTCCCTGCTTTTCGTCCGTAAGGGCGACACATCGAAAACTCTCGCCTGGCTGCTGGTCTTTGTCTTTCTTCCGTACATCGGCTTTATTCTGTACTTTTTCTTCGGCAGCCGTGCCAAGTATAAAATCATGTCCCGGCGCTACGGCATCAGCCGCGACAGCCTGGGGCAGATTCCCGTCGCCCCCGCGACGCCCGCCGGGCAGATGAACGACGCGGCGCGTGAAAATCTGGATCTCATCAACATCAACGTAAACGGCGCCGGCAGCGTCTATACACAGGAGAACAGCTGTGAGCTTCTGCTGTCGGCGCGCGAGAAGTATGACCGCATGTTTGCCGAAATCGACGCCGCCAAGGAGAGCGTCAATGTTTTGTATTTCATCATCAAGACGCATGACAAAAGCGGCCGTGATTTTATTTCGCTGCTGACCAAAAAGGCGCGGGAAGGCGTCAAGGTTCGGCTTATTTACGACACCTTCGGCTACATGCGCGCGCGGCGCGCCGATTTCCGCGAGCTGATTGAGGCAGGCGGCATGGTCTACGGCTACCTGCCCACCTTTCTGCGCACGGCGCTCGAGGCCAATTACCGGATGCATCGGAAAATAGTGGTCATAGACGGCCGTATCGCCTATACGGGTGGTATTAACATCGGGGATGATTACCTGGGGTTGGATTTGCGCGTCACCCCGTGGCGCGATACGTCTATCCGCATCACCGGCCCGGCGGTACGCGATGTACAGCTGCGCTTTGTTCAGGACTGGGTGTATATCGACAGACAAACCCATCTGCTTGACCGGAAAAGCTCCATCGAGGCGGAAAACGAACTCAACCTGCTTTTCCCGCCCCTGGAAAAGACCGGCGATATGGGGGTGCAAATCATCTCGAGCGGCCCGGACAGCGAAGAGTCCTATACCCGTGACTCTTATCAGCGCATGATTTCGACGGCCGACCGCTATGTTTATATCCAGACGCCCTATTTTGTGCCCGACGACGCCATTTTGCACACCCTGCGTCTGGCAGCCCACGCCGGCGTGGATGTGCGCATTATGATCCCCGGCGTTCCCGACAAAAAATTTGTCTATTATGTCACGACCTCGTATATTGGCGAGCTTTTGAAGTGCGGCATCCGCGTGTATGTCCACGCCGGTTTTCTGCACGCCAAAACCTTTGTGCTTGATGACGCGGTGGCATCCGTCGGCACCACCAATTTAGACAATCGTTCGTTTGATCTTGATTTTGAAATCAACGCTATGGTCTTTGACCGCGATTTTGCTGTCCAGTGCCGCGACGCCTTTTTGCGCGATGCCGGCGACTGCGTCGAAATGACACTGGAAGATTATGAAAAGCGCGGCCGGCTGACCCGCCTGCGTGAGGGCTTCTGGCGGCTGGTCGCCCCGCTGGTCTGATCGGGGCGGATTTATCAGGGGGGCGATAACTTTGACCGAGGTGATACAGGGTCTTTCGGTTCATTATGAGATACTGGGCAAAGGCCCGGAAACGGTGTTGCTCCTGCACGGCTGGGGCGCGCCCGTCACGGCGTACCGGCCCGTTTTGGAGCTGCTGGCGCAGCGCTTTCGCGTCGTGGCTTTTGACATGCCGGGCGTCGGCGGCACCGACGAGCCGGCCGCGCCGCTGACACTGGGCGATTATGTCGGCTTTACGCTGGACTTCTGCCGCGAAATCGGGCTTTCACGCGCTGTACTGGTCTGTCACTCGCACGGCGGCCGCATCGCCGCGCGGCTTTTATCAGACCCTTCCTGCCCGCTGCAATGTGAGCGCGCCGTCTTTATCGACGCCGCCGGGGTGCCGCCACGCCGTACGCTGGGGTGGAAGCTGCGGCAGCGTGCTTACAAGCTGCTGCGCACATTGGGTACGGCCCGGCTGACCGCCCCTCTTTTTGCCGAGCGGTATGAAGTGACGCGCGACCGGCGCGCGTCGGCCGATTACCGTGCCGCCTCGCCCGTCATGCGCCGGACGCTGTCCAATGTCGTGTCCTGCGACCTGACGCCGGTTCTGCCCGATATTCGTGCCGAAGTCCTGCTCATCTGGGGGGAAAACGACCCCGACACTCCGCTTGTCAACGGGAAGCGGATGGAAAGCCTCATTCCCGGCGCCGGGCTGGCCGTCATCCAGAACGCCGGGCACTTCCCCTTTGTCGACAACTGGCCGCAGTTTCAGGCCGTTGTGAAGGCGTTTTTCTCCCTGTAAGGGCCTATGTTTGTAGTATGAAGAGAATAAATTACTTTTAGTATAGGAGAATGCTATGCTCTCCACCTTGTTAAACCGGCTTTCGATGCCCGTCGGCGCGCTGGCCCTGCTGGGGCTTATTTTGCATATGGCCCTGCGCTGGACGCACGTTTTGCAGCAGTGCTCGTACCAAAACCCTTCTTATTTCCGGTGGCTGCGCGAAAACCGCGCGCAGCTGACGCCGGCGCGCCGTTGGGTGGTGCTGCTCGTTGCCGCGCTCGCTTTTTTGCCGCCGCCTGCTGCCGGATGGTGCGCCGCGGCGCTGGCTCTTTTTCAAATCTGGCTCAACCCGCCGCGCCACGGCAAAAGCGCCAAAAAGCCGCTGGTCTTTACTGCCCGCGTCAAACGGCTGCTGGGGTGTGAACTGCTGCTGGCCTCCCTGCTGTGCGCGCTGACCTTTCCTTTTTCGGCGGCGGCGGGGCTGTGTGCGCTGGCGCTGTTCGCCTGCCTGACGCCGTGGCTGGCCGCGCTGTGCAACGCGCTCAACGCCCCGCTTGAAAAGCGCGTCGCGCAGAAGTACATCGACGAGGCGCGGCAAATCGTCCGGGGCATTCCCGGGCTGACCGTCGTCGGCATTACCGGTAGCTTTGGCAAGACGAGCACCAAGCATTACCTGTACGCCCTTCTGTCGGCGCACCGGCATGTGTATATGACGCCGGGCAACTTCAACACCACGCTGGGGGTCACCCGCGCCATCCGCGAGGGGCTTTTGCCCACCCACCAGGTCTTTCTGTGTGAAATGGGGGCGCGCCACCCGCACGATATCGCCGAAATCTGTGAGCTGGTGCAGCCCGATATCGGCGTTATCACCGCCATCGGCGAGCAGCATCTTGAAACCTTCGGCTCGCTGGAGACCATCGCCCGCACCAAGCTGGAACTTTACGACAGCGTACGGGGAAAGGGCGGCGTGACTTTGCTCAATTGGGACTGCGCCGCCATTGCCGGGCGCGATTATCCGGGCGGCGGCATTTTGCGCTGCGGCGCGGCGGCCGGAAGCGATTACCGCCTTTTTGATGTGGAGTGCGGGCCGCGCGGTTCGGCCTTTTCCGTCACCGCGCCGGACGGCGAGAGCGCCCGCTTTGAAACCCGACTTCTCGGCCGCGCCAATTTGCAGGACGTTGCGCTGGCCATTGCCTGCGCCCACCGGCTGGGCATCGCGCTCGACGCGCTGCGCGTCCCCGTGGCGCGGCTGCAAAGCGTCGCGCACCGGCTTGAGCTCAAAAGCGCGGGCGCATACACCCTCATTGACGACGCTTACAATTCCAACCCGCAGGGCGCGGCCGTGGCGCTTGAGACGCTCGCCGCCTTTCCCGCCGGAGGGCGCATTGTCATCACGCCCGGCCTGGTCGAGCTGGGCGAGCGCGAGCGGCAGCTCAATTTTGAATTGGGACAGAAGGCGGCCGCCTGCTGTGATGTCGCCGTCCTCATCGGCGCGCGCCAGGCCCCGCCCATTCGGGAAGGGCTGTTGCAGGCCGGCTTCCCCGAAAACAAAATCGCGGTTTTTGACGACGTGCGAGACGGCCTGGCTTATGCGGCCGCCCTGCCCGGCGGGCAAGAGCGCACCGTGCTTCTTTTAAACGATCTGCCGGACAATTATAAGTAACGGCGGCGCGGCCCGCCGCACAACAGCAGAAAAGAGTGATTGTATGAAAATCCGCGCCGGTGTTTTTTTCGGCGGCAAGTCGGTCGAGCACGAGGTTTCGGTCATTTCCGCTATGCAGGCCATTGCCGCCCTGGATCGCGAAAAATATGAGGTCGTGCCCGTTTACATCACTAAGGACAACGCCTTTTATACCGGCGAGCATCTGGGCAATATGGAAGCCTGGCGCGACATCCCGGCGGCGATCCGGGCGGCGCAGCAGGTCGTGCCCGCCTTTGTCGGCGGCCGCAGCATGCTTTTGCGCTGGCCCGCGCCGCGTTTTGGCGCACGCGAGGTGTGCGCGCTTGACGTCGCCATTCCCGTTGTCCATGGGACCGGGGTCGAAGACGGGGCGTTGCAGGGTTTTTTTGAATACCTCGGCGTGCCCTATACTGGCTGCGACGTCGCTTCCAGTGCGGCCGGCATGGACAAATGGATGATGAAGTGCCTGTTCCGCGCCGCCGGACTGCCGGTGGCCGACGGCGTGCGGCTGACAGCCGGGCAGTTTTACGCCGACTCGCAGGGGCAGCTTGCGCGCGTCGAGGCGGCGCTTGGGTGGCCGGTCATCGTCAAGCCGGTCAATCTCGGGTCGAGCGTCGGCATCGGAAAAGCGCGTTCGCGCGCCGAGCTGGAGCAGAAAATCACCGATGCGCTGACCTATGCGCCCGTTGTTTTGTGTGAAAAGGCCGTGCAAAACCTGCGCGAAATCAACTGCGCCGTGCTGGGGGATCGCGACGGCGTGCGCGCCAGTGTGTGCGAAGAGCCGCTGAATGCCACCGATTTTCTCACCTATGCGGATAAATACCAGTCGGGCGGCGGCAAGCAGGGGGCCAAGGGCGCGCCGGCCGGCGCGAAGACGGGCGGCGCAGGAATGCAGTCGCTTTCGCGGCGCGTTCCGGCCGAGCTTTCCCCCGAACTGTCCGCGCAGGCGCAGGAGCTGGCCAAAAACGCCTTTCTCGCCATCGACGCCAGCGGCATGTCGCGGGTCGATCTGCTGCTTGACGGCGCGGACAAAACCCTGTATGTCAACGAGATCAACACCATTCCGGGCAGCCTGGCCTTTTACCTGTGGGAAGCGTCGGGGCTGGGCTTTCCCGAGCTGCTCGATGAAATGATTGCCCTCGCCCTTAAACGCAGCCGCGAGCAAAGCGCCCTGACCCATAGCTTTGATGTCAACCTGCTGGCGTCGGCCCAGCTGGGCGGAAAATCGGGCGCCAAACGCTGAACCCGTGAGCTGCTGCGCACATGAAAAAAGGCTTCTCAACCGAGAAGCCTTTTTAAACGTTTGATTTTCACAATTCCAGCGCGCCGTGCTCAATGACTGTGACGTCGGGGTGGAGCTGCAAAATAGAAGCCGGCACGCGCGGCGTAACCGGGCCGAAAAGGGCCTGCTCGAGCACATAGCTCTTGTCCTCTCCGCTGACGATGAGCAGGATTTTTTTTGCCTGCATAATGGATTTGATGCCCAGCGTAATGGCCTGCGACGGCACCAGATCCATGGTGTCAAAATACCGGGCGTTGGCGCGGCGCGTGCTTTCGGCCAGACGGACGCAGTGCGCCGTTTTTTCAAAGGCCGAATTGGGCTCGTTGAAGCCGATGTGGCCGTTATAACCCAGACCCAAAAGCTGTAAATCAATGCCGCCCATCGACTCGATCAGGCGATCATAGCGTTCGCACTCGGCCTGTAAATCGTCTGCCATACCGTCGGGTACAAAGACGTTCTGCGGCGGGATATTGACGCAGTCAAACAGACAGCTGCCGAGGAAATACCGGAAGCTGTGCGGCGCGCCGGCCGGCACGCCGACGTATTCGTCCAGGCAGACGGCGCGCACGCCGGCAAAGTCCAAATCGCCCTTGTCATACCATTCGACGAGCTGCTGGTATGTCCCGATAGGGGTGGCGCCGCTGCACAGGCCGAGCACGCACTGGGGCCGCAGAATGACCTGCGCCGAGATGATATTGGCCGCCTTGCGGCTCATTTCCTTATAGTCTCCGGCCTTGATGATTTTCATGTTGCCCGCTGTCCTCCCCGGTCGATTTTATTTTTACCCTTTCAGTATAGCACAGAAAGCGCGTCCTGTGCAACCGGGCATTCTCCGCACACCTGCATTTGCTTTGCGGCCGGCCCTTTGCTTTTGCCGGGGAGTGTGGTACAATAGCTGAAGGCGGTCGCCGTACTGTTCCGCCATGGAAGCGGCGCGCCGCGCCGCGTGTTGAAGCCCGGCAATCGGCTCTTGCCCAAGCGAAAAAAGGAGGCCGCTTTATGAAGCTTTCTCACCTTCTGCTCCCCTTAACCCTGATTTTTCTGCTCACCGCCGGTGGGTGTCAGCTGGGTGATTCCCAATCGGATTCCTCGGATCTTCAGGAACCGGCCCGGTCTATTCAAATAGACGGAGAAGCATATCTGCCCTTGACCGATGCGCTGAAGGGCACTGCGGTTTCCGGTCGGCTGGAAGAGGGCGTGCTGTACCTGAGCGAAAGCGGGCTGGAAGCCATTCTTCACCCGGGAGAAGCCTATCTGTACCGCCGGGGTTATATCACCGCCGTGCTGCCCGCGCCCTTTGTTCTGCGGGATGGCGAGGGGTATCTGCCAAAGTCCTTCTGCCAGGCCTTTCTCGGTGACGGAACACTGTTTGACAACCTTCTGTTTTTCAGGGACGAGGTGTCCGCTGCTTTTAGAGTCCCGGACAGCGAGCAGGGGCAGAAGCTGCTGGCCGCGCTGGAGCTGCCCCGCTCCATGGGCATTGAAACCCGCAATCTGGACATTGGGCGGGTGTTCACCGAACAGCCCCTGAGCGAATACCCGAAAGCCCTGGCCGCCGAGCTGGGGGAAATGGGCTTTGCCAATCCGCAGGATTACACCTACAGTGAGTATGTCGTCCTCACCGAAGCGCGGACGGTGGAGGAAGCCGGGCTGAGTTCGTCCTTCCTGCGAAACGAGGCTCTCAGTGAAGAGGATCCCGCCGCCTGGACGGTCAGGGACTATAAAGACTGGCAGGAAGCCGATCGGCTGGCCAAAGTGGAAGACGGGCTCACCCCTGAAGAAAAGGCCTTTCTCGCTGAAAAAAGCATCCGGCTGGAGGATCTGCGGTACCTGCAAAAGACCTTTTACAACGCCTATATGCGGCGCAGCGATGACGAGCTTCGCTCCGTTATCGAAAAAGCTTACCAAATGAAGCTTTCTTTTGTTGTGGACAATTCTGCATTCTGATTGGCCGCACTGCACAAAAGAGAATTGCTGAAAATTTGGCCCTGCTCGCCGGGGCCTTTTTATTTTTGCAGCAGGGAAGGGCAAGCCGCCGTTTACTGCGGACCGCCCCCGGCTTCATGAGGATTGTCCGCGGGCGCGGCTTCGTCCTCCGGCTCGACACGCGGAATGAACTGGCTGGCCACCTTGCTTTTGCCGCGTGAGCGCACGTGGAAAAAGCCGATGAAGGAAAAGACGACGGCGCCGATAAAGTTGACCATCAGATCCTTCATGGTGTCGATAAGCCCGATGTCAAGATATCCGCCCAAACCCAGGCTCTGGCCATTGACAACGACGTCGGTGATGCCTTCCAAAATAACAGCGTGATTGGACAGCGTCGGGTCGAGGGCGACCGAGGAAATGGAGTGGACGACAAAATCCTTCTGCATGTCGGTGTGGAAAAGCATGTCCATGCCGAACTCGAAAAACTCCCACAGAACGCCCACCGTCATGGAAAAGCAGAAGGCGACGATGGAGACGTAAAGGGGCGACAGCTTGAGCGAAAAACGCTCGCTGCGGTTCATGATGTCGATGAGCGAAAAGCCGACGGCTGCGCACAGAAAGCCGTTGATGGTGTGCAGCATGGTGTCCCAATAGGGGAACCTGACATAATAGGCCTGGAGCTCGCCGAGGATTTCGGCAGCAAAGATGAAGAGAAGGATGATGATTTCCAGCGAGGTCGGCAGGTCGATTTTCAGGCTGATCTCAACAATGCTGGGGGCCAGGAAAAGGGCGAGCGTTAAAAGGCAGAAGAAAAGGCTCTCATAGTCGCCGCGCAGTCCGGCGGCCACCGCCGCCGCGATGACGATAGCACGCAGCACTACATAGATGACAAAGGCCTTTTTGTCACGCCGCGCCTGCTCCCATAAACGTTTAAAAATCCCTTTGTTTTTCATAAGCACCTTCCTTGGAGAGAAACACGAATACCTTTCGCCGCCATAGAATAGATATAATAAAGCCGGCTGCTTTAAAAAGCATGTGGACAATAAAGGCAGTATACCACAGCCGGAGATAAAAGCAAAGCTTTTGAGCGGCAGAGCGCGCCCCGGCGCTGCCGGGAAGGGAGAGAAAGGCCGCGGGCCCGGCGGCAGTTTTTTTATTTGACAGGAGGGATTTTATGGAGCTTGATTCCCTGCAAGTAGCCGATGCATCGCCCTGGCCGCCGATACAGGCGGGCGCGCCCAACGTCCGCGCCGCGGAAATGATGCTTTCCAACGTAGGCGCCTGCCACTCGGAAATGTCGGCGCTCAGCCTTTATTTTTACAACAGTACTATCACGCGCGATCGCTATCCCGATGTTTCCGAGTGCTTCCATCGCATCAGCATCGTCGAAATGCACCACCTTGACGTGTTTGCCCGGCTCAGCCTGCTGCTGGGGGCCGACCCCAGGTTGTGGAGCGGCCCGCCCCGGCGGCTGAGCTGGTGGTCGCCCCGGTGCCTCAGCTATCCGCGCGAGAGGATCCCTCTGCTGCAAAATGCTCTGCACGCCGAGCGCAACGCCGTTGCAAAATACCGTCAGCAGGCGTCCTGTGTGGGCGACTCCGGTATTGCTGCCGTTTTGGAGCGCATCATTCTGGACGAAAAGCGCCATATAGAAATTTTCGAGGCGCTGCTGCATGAAACACAGGGATAACGGCGAAAAAGGCCCCTGAAGCATCTGGCTTCAGGGGCTTTGTCCTGTCAATGCGTGCCCAACAGGCGCAGCGGCGGCCCGTCAAAGGCGATGATGCGGTCGGCGCACTGCAAGATGCCGGTTTCATGGCTGATGAACAGGACAGGCGTTTCAAGCCGGCGGATGCGTTTTAAAATCCGCCCGGCCAAAGCGGCGTCAAGGCCGGCAAAGGGCTCGTCGAGCACCAGCAGCTTCCCGCCCAGCGCCAGCGCACGGGCCAGCGCCAGCCGGCGCTGCATTCCGCCCGAAAGCTCGTGCGGCAGTTTTTTTTCTTCCCCTTCCAGCTCGACCAGCGCCAGCCACGGCGCAGCCTGGCCCTGGCCGCGCGGAAAGAGATCGGTGACGTGCTGCTCGACGCTGCGCCAGGGGAGCAGGCGGTTTTCCTGAAAAAGCAGAGCCGTTTCGCGCGGATCAACGCCGGATACCGCGCCGCTGTCCGGTTTTTGCAGGCCGCATACCACGCGCAGAAGGGTGGTTTTGCCGCAGCCGGACGGCCCGGACAGGGCAGTGACGCCTTCGAGCGGCAGGGAGAGGGAAAACCGGTCGAGAACGGCGCGCCCGTCAAAGCGCACGCAAAGCTCACGGGCTTCGAGCGTCATCACATCTCCCCCTTTCGGGCAAACCGCCCCTGCGCCCGGCGCAGCAGAGCGGACAGACCTTTTTCCAGCACAAAGCTGAGCGCGATAACGACGAGCGTCCAGGCGAAGAGGGAAGGGGATTCCAGGTTGATTTTCGAGAAATACACCTGTGAACCGACGGCGTGCTGCGGGCGGCAGAGTACCTCGGCGGCGACGCCCGCCTTCCAGGAAAGGCCGAGGGCGGTCAGACAGGCGCTGGCAAAGTAAGGCATGACAGAGGGAATGGCGACCAGCCACAGCGTTTTGAGCCGGCCAAAGCGGTAGACACGGGCCATTTCCAAAAGCCCGGCGTCTATCTCATGCACGCCGCGTACAACATTGCCCCAGACCACAGGCAGTACCATGAGCGCAGAAATGACGGCAGGAACCCGCCCGGTGCGCACCCATAAAAGGATGAGCACAATAAAAGAGGCCACCGGCGTCGCGCGGACGACGCGCACGGCGGGGGACAGAATACAGTCGCACAGCGGCGAAAGACAGGACAGCACTGCCAGCAAAACGCCGAGCAGAATACCGGCCAGCGTGCCGGCAAAGATGCGGCCCAGGGTCGCGCCAGTGGTCAGCCAGAAATCCCCCTGCGTCAGCAGCCCGCCCAGCGTGCGCGCAACGGCGGCCGGAGACGGCAAAAGCAGCTCCTGTCCAATGCGGGCGGACAGGAGCTGCCATACCCCCAGCCAAAAGGCCAGGGGCAGCAGGATGCGCGCCGCCTTACGGCGCGTAATAGAAGCCATCATCGGGCATCGCCCCGCCGAGGGAGGCGGGATCGGCGTCAAACAGGACCTGGTAATAGCCGGCGACCGCTGCTTTGACATCTTCAGCGCCGCTGATAAAGGTCAGATTGCAGTCGGGAATGGCGCGCTGCGCAATGGCGGCGTTGGGCGTAATGCCGTACTGGGCGACCAGCTCGGCCGCTTCGGCGGCATTTTCCTTGACATAGGTGATAGAGGCTTCATAATCCTCTAAAAAGGCGGCGACGGCTTCGGGGTTCTCTTTGGCCCAGTCAGTGCGCACGACGGTGCAGCTCATGACAAGATTGTCGGTCTTATTGACCTTGGCCCATTCTTCGGTCAGGTTGAGGGCCGAACGGACGGAAAAAGCCCCTTCGCTGCCGGCGGCCTTGATCTGCACGGCAGTGGCGGCAGGCACGGGCAGCATACAGAACTGCGCTTCTCCCGAAACCATTTTGGCCGTCACCTCTTCGCCGGTCAGCCAGACGATTTCAACATCGGTTCCCGGCTCCAGCCCGTTCTGGCGCAGCAGGTAATTGAGCACATATTCCGGGTTGGCGCCCTGGCCGGTGGCGTACAGGGTCTTGCCCGACAGGTCGGCTATGGACTGAATCGTTTCGCCGTCGCGCTCAAGGATATAAAGAACGCCCAGGCCGTTGATGGTCAAAAGCTGGACTTTGCCGCCCGTCTTGCTGTAAAGGTTGGCGGCGACATTGGTCGCCATAGCGGCGATGTCGACCTCGGGTTCGGGGCCGGTCAGCTTGGCGACGACCTCATCGTTGGCGGCGGCCACCGTCATGTTGTACTGGTTTTTGGTCAGGCCGGCTTCGCTGTCGGCCATCAGCTTGGCGGCGCCCACGCCGGTCGGTCCGGCCAGCACGGCAAAGCTGACGCTGGTGCGCTCGGCGGGCTGGTCGTCGTCCGGGGTATTGTGATCCTCGGGTTGGTTGTCGGCAGGCTGATTCTGGTCGTTGGCGCTGTTTTCGGGCGCGCCCGGGTCGTTCGGCTTTTCTTCCTGGCAGCCGGCAAAAAGCGCCATGCTCAGGGCGAGGCACAGGGCAAGCGCCAACAGTTTTTTCGGTTTCATAGTGATTTCTCCTCGTGTAATTTTTCCGTGTCCAGCACGGTGATGACCTTTCCGTCGCGGCGGATCGCCGCCTGCGCTTCGAGCGCTTCAAAGGCGCGGTAGAGCGACGCGCGCCCCAGGTTGAGCCGTTTGGCCATTTCGGTGGCCGAGGCGCGCACGCAGCCGTTTTCGTCCATGCTGCGCAGCAGGTACTGCTTGAGCTTCTGTTCGGCCGTACCGGCTATCAGCCCTTCGATTTTGCCGTTTAAAAAGTGGATACGGCCGGACAGATAGGCGATATAGCCCAGGGAAACGGCGGCGTCGGACTGAATGAGCCGCTGCACCAGATCCTGTGGGAAAAAGACGGCGCGGCAGGGGGCGCGGGCGGTCAGCGTGGTGACATAGTCCGCGCAGCCGTTAAAAAGCGCGGCCGCGCCAAAGGCGTCGCCTCTTTGCAGAACGCTGACAATGAGCTCGCCCTTGCTGACCTGCACACTGCCCGACAGCAACACGCCGAGGCTGCGGCGAAAACCGCCGGGTGTGTAGATGGTTTCGCCGCGTTCAAAGCACTCGCAGGTACAGGATTCGTCGGACAGGGCAAGGCGGGCCGTCTGCTCGCCGGCGCTGCGGAAGAGGAACAGGTTGGCCAGCACGGAAAAATCCTGTGCGCTCAGCGCGGCAATGTCCATAAGCAGCCCTCATTCTGTCTCATTTAATACAGTTTGCATTGTACACGGTTTTTTCATGATTGTCAAGAAAAAAACGAAATCTTTTTATCGGCCTAAAAAGGGCGGCGATCTGTGAAAAGATCGCCGCCCTTTCAGGACATGCGGAAAAACGGAAAAAGCCTTTACAGGTGACTGTCAAACCAGTCCGCGATTTCCTCGAGCCGGGTGATGCGGTTTTTGGGCCGGCCCGAGCGGGACAGGTTGTGGTTTTCGCCCATGAACAGGACAACGCGGCTGTCGACGCCGTGGCGCCGCAGAGTGGTGAACATTTGCAGCGGCTCGCTCAGCCAGCAGCGGTAATCTTCATAGGACTGGATAAACAGGGTCGGGGTTTGCGCCTGCGCCGCGTATTTGAGGGGCGAGGTGGCCCACATGGTGTCAAAGCCGTGCCAGGGGTCGGTCCCCATCTGGCTGAGGTTGTGATAATAGCCGATATCGGTGGTCAGGCATTTGGACAGATAGTTGGAGATGGAACGCTGGGCGCAGGCAGCTTTAAAGCGGTCGGTATGGCCGATCATCCAGTTGACCATAAAGCCGCCGTAGCTGCCGCCGCAGCAGGCCAGGCGTTCGCCGTCCAGTTCGGGGTAGCGGCGGAGCACCTCGTCGGTAAACTCCATCAAATCCTGATAATCGATGGTGCCCAGTTTGCAGGTGATGTTGGCAAACTCGTCGCCGCGGCCGTCGCTGCCGCGCGGGTTGGTGAAAAAGACAAAGTAGCCGCGCGCGGCCAGCGCCTGCATTTCGTGGTGGTAGACCGTGCCGAAAACACCCTTGGGCCCGCCGTGGATTTCGAGGATGCCGGGGTATTTTTTGCCCGGTTGGAAGCCGTAGGGCTTTAAGACATAACCGTCCAACTCCCACCCGTCGCTGTTTTTGAAGGTAAAGACTTCGGGCCGGATCACTTCATGCGTCTGGAAGAACTCTTCGTTAAAACCGGTGACACGCTTCTGCTCGCCGGTGTCCAGGTCCAGGGTGTAAAGCTCCGGCAGGCGCATGTCGCGCATTCCGATAAAAAGGGCGTTGCGGCCGAAAATGTCAAAGCTGAGCACCGAACCCTCGTAATTCATGTGGGTTTCGATGCGCCCGTCGCGGCCGACCGAGACAAGGCGGCTGTCGCCGTGAACGGTATGCAGCAGGTAGGTGCGGCCGACCGAGTATTTCAGGGTGCGGCCGCCGCCAAAGGCGCTGTCAGTGCCGACGCTGTTACCCGCTTCGGCATCGGGGAAGGGCAGGCGCAAAAGCTCGCCGCTTTGCAGGTCGACAAAGCAGTAATCGGGGTTTTTGCCCGGCCATTCGTGATTGTAGCCGGTGAAGAAAACCCGGTTGGTGGTAAAGCTGATGTTGCTGATCTCCATGTCGCCCTGCGGCACCAGCGTGCGGGTCTTGCGGGTCAGCAGGTCATACAGCCACAGGCCGCCCTGCTGGCGGTCGACGCCGTCGACCGGCTCGGCGCCGCAGTACAGAATCTTGTCGCGGCCGGGGCTCAGGCGCATGTCCTGCACGTCGAGGTTGGGGTCGGTGACGGCCGTCACCTCGCCCGTCGTGCTGTCAAAGACCTTGACGCTGCGGCGCAGGCCGTTGGTGACGCCGCGCCCGTTGCGCCAGAAGGGGAGCTCGTCAAAAATCTCAAAGTCTGTCCCTTTTTGGGCGTGGAAGGGCCGGGTTTCCTGTTCGGTACAAAGGTCGGTCCGGCACAGGATGGCAAAGCGGGTGCGGTCGATCATGCGCACGGCCTCGACCCGTTCCGGCACATCAAAGGCGCGCGTCGCCTCGCCGCCCGTGATGGGGAGCTGGTAAAAGGCGGTGTGGCCTTCGGCTACCTTTTCGCGCGTGCGCGAGGAAAAGAGCACCGTTTCGTTGTCAAGCCACAGCAGCTTGCCGCCCTTGCAGCCGGCCGTCATGGGCTTGACCGCGCCCGTGTCCACCTCGTAAAGCCACAGCCGGGCCTTATAAAGATTCTGCTCTTCGTCGGGCTGGTGCGTCAGAAAGACGGCCTTCTTCCCGTCCGGCGAATAGGAGACGTCGGACAGGAAGGTAAAGTCATAAAAGTCGCGGATTGCAATTTTTTTGCTCATGGGGCGTTCATCCTTTCAGGTGCGCGTTCATCCAGTTGACAATCTCCTCCATGCGGCGAATGCGCGCGCGCGGCCGGCCGGTGCGGGACAGGTCGTGGTTTTCGCCCCGGAAAAGGGCGATGCGGCTTTCGACCCCATGCATTTTAAGCGTGGTGAACATGGCAAAGGCGCCCGACATAAAGCAGCGGTAGTCCTCTTCGGAATGGATGAAAAGGGTGGGGGTTTTGGCGTTGGCGGCATATTTCAGCGGCGAAAGATTCCACAAAAGCTCTGCGTTGGTCTCGGTCAGCGCGCCGTGCTGGGTCCGCGTGAACCAGTAGCCGATGTCGGTCGTGCCCTCAAAGGTGATCCAGTTGGCAATGGAGCGCTGCGAACAGGCCGCCTTGAAGCGGTCGGTGTGGCCGATGATCCAGTTGGTCATGAAGCCGCCGTAGCTGCCGCCCGTCACGCCGACATTTTCCGCATCGATATCCGGGTATTTTTTCAGGCACTCGTCGGTGAACTCCATGAGGTTTTTGTAATCGACGTCGCCGTATTTGCCCAGAAGATCGGCAAAATCCTGGCCGCGGCCGTCGCCGCCGCGCGGGTTGCAGAAGAGCACAAAGTAGCCGCTCGAGGCCCACAGCTGCATTTCGTTGTGGAAAACCGGGCCGAAAACGGTGCGCGGGCCGCCGTGAATGTGCAGAATAGCAGGGTATTTGTTACCCGGCTGGTAGCCGACGGGCGGCATGACCCAGCCGTGGATTTCAAAGCCGTCGCTGGCGGTGAAGCGCAGCGGCTGCGGAGTCGAGACAGCGTAATCGTCGCCCACCCAGTCGTTAAAGGAGGTCAGGCGGGTCTCCGCGCCGTCTGCCCCCAGGCTGTACAGCTCCGGCAGGCGGTCGCCCCGCAGGGCGGTCATAACGATTTTCCCGTCGCGGATATCAAAGTTGTCGACGCTGCCCGGCTGCGCCAGGCGTTCGGAGCGGTTGCCCTCTTTGTCGACCCAGCGCAGGTAACTTTCGTCGTCCTCGCCGGTGATAAAGTACAGGCGGCCGTTTTCCGCTTTGGCCGTCAGGCCGCCGCCCAGCCGGGCGTCGGACGCAACGGCGCCGCCGCCCACACTGCGGTCATATTCCATCAGCAGCTTTTTGTCGCCGCTCTCCAAATCGATCAGGTACAGGTCGCCGTGGGCATAGGGGTGCGCCTCTTTGGCCGCCAGAGCGGCAACGGCGGTTTTCTCGTCGAGCAGATGGGCAAAGCTCAGGCGGTATGCGCCCGGCTCGATGAGCGTGCGGCTCTTCCCCGTCGCTGTGTCAAGAAGGTAAAGCCCTTCATAAAGCGGCAGAAAATCGCGGTACTCGCAGCCTGTGTAAAGCGCCTTGCCGAAATCGCAGCACAAATCGGAAACGGCAAAGAAATCGGGCGTGACCTTTTCGGCCGTACCGGCGGCCGGGTCGCACAAAAAGAGCGAATTGCGCCGGCGGCTGACGTCGCCCAGGCCGTTGCCCCACCAGGGAAGCTCTTCAAAGACACGGTAACGGGGGTTTTCGTATTCTTCCAGTGCGGTTTTGCGCTCTTTTTCATCCATAGCGGCAAAATCGGGTCGGTTTAAGTCGACTTTGCCGACGACGAGCCAGCGGCCGTCCGAAAGGATATGGGGCACACCGCCCTGGAGCGGCAGTGTGCAAAGCTCGACGGCTTCGCCGCCCTGCGGGTCGATGACAAAATACTGGGTCAAAAGCCGGCCCTCTTTTTTGGCCTGCTCAAAGGCCCGTCCGCGCGGCGCGGGGAAAAGAATTTGCCCGTCGGGCGTCCAGGTGTAATCGAGCGCGTCGCCCTGCGCCGTCAGCCGGCGGACGGCGCCCGTTTCGTTGCAGACGGTCCACACGTCACCCGGGTAGCTGTTTTTTTCCAGGTCGGCCTGCCGCAGCACAAAGGCCGTCAGCTTTCCGTCCGGTGAAATCCGGGGATTGCTGGGAAAACGATATTGTATAAAGGTCTCGGCGGTGAAGTGTTTCATAAGCTTCCTCCTTACCCTTGCGGGTTGATTTTCTGAAAATCGGGCGCAGCGCGGCCCTGTAGCAGCCATACTATTCACATTATTAAGGATTCCGGCGGAAAAGTCAAGCGCACGGCACAGCGAGGGGCGGTGTCTGCGGAATGAAAAAGAGGTCCCGCGGGACCTCTTTTAAGCCGGCTTATTGTGGGAAAAGCATGAAATTATGCTTCGACAACTTTTCCCTGCCCGTCGTACAGGTGGCAGGCGACAAAATGGCGCTCGCCAATTTCGCGCAGAGGCGGGATCTCGGTCTTGCAGCGCTCGGTGCAATTTTCACAGCGGGTGTGGAAAACGCAGCCGCTCGGCGGGTTGATGGGGCTGGGAATGTCCCCCTTCAGCGCGGCGCGCAGTTTGTTTTCCTCGCTGAAGTCGAGCGAAGGAATGGACTTTAAAAGCGCGCGGGTATAGGGGTGCGCCGTATTGCGGTACAAATCCTCTTTGTCGGCCAGCTCGACCATGTTGCCCAGATACATGACGGCGATGCGGTCGACCATGTGGTAAACGACCGACAGATTGTGCGAGATGAAGAGATAGGTCAGCCCAAACTCCTCCTGCAAATCCATGAGCAAGTTGATGATTTGCGACTGGATGGACACGTCGAGCGCCGAAACCGGCTCGTCGCACACCAGGAACTTGGGCCGCAGGGCCAGTGAACGAGCGATGCCGATGCGCTGGCGCTGGCCGCCGGAAAACTCGTGCGGGTAACGCCGGATGTACACCGGGTCAAGACCGCAGATTTTCATCAGCTCGACGGCCTTTTCCATGCGCTCCTTTTTGGTATACATTTTCTGGAACACATAGGGCTCGGTGATGATGTCGCCGACCGTCATGCGCGGGTTGAGCGAACCGTAGGGATCCTGGAACATGATTTGCAGATCCTTGCGCATCAGGCGCATCTGCTTGTCGTTGAGAGCGGTCAGATCCTTGCCTTCAAAGACGATCTGGCCGCTCGTCGGCTCGATCAGACGGATCATGGTGCGGCCCAGCGTCGTCTTGCCGCAGCCCGATTCGCCCACGACGCCCAGCGTTTCACCCTTCCGAATGTCAAAGGTGATGTCGTTGACCGCTTTGACATGCTGCTTTTCGCCAAAGAGCGCGCTGCTTTTGACAGGGAACCATTTGCGCAGTTTTTTGACCGAGAGGAGAGTTTCGTTAGTCATGGCTCTTTTCCTCCCATTTTCCGGTGTATTTGTGGCAGCGTACCTGCCGCCCGTTTTCAAGTGTGACCAGCTCGGGCCGCTCGTTGCGGCAAATCTCGCAGGCGTCGTCGCAGCGCGGGTGGAACAGACAGCCCTCGGGCCGCTTGCTCAGGCTGGGCACCATGCCGCGGATGACGTTTAAGCGCTCGGTCTTTTTTTCAATGATGGGGATGGATTTTAAAAGCGCGATGGTATAGGGGTGCTTCGGGTCGGTGAAAATCTCGCGCGCCGAGCCGTATTCCATGGCCTTGCCGGCGTACATGATCATGACCCGGTCGGCCACCTGCGCCACGACGCCCAGGTCGTGGGTGATGAGAATGACCGAGGTGCCCAGACGTTCGCGGATATCGCGGATGAGTTCGAGTATCTGCGCCTGAATGGTGACGTCCAGGGCAGTCGTCGGTTCGTCGCAGATGAGAAGCTGCGGGTTGCAGCACAGCGCGATGGCGATCATGACACGCTGGCGCATACCGCCCGACATCTGGTGCGGGTAGTCGTCGATGCGTTTTTCGGGCGCGGGAATACCGACCAGCCGCAGCATGTCGATGGCCTGCTCGCGCGCCTCTTTCTTGGTTTTTTTCTGGTGGATGAGAATGCTCTCCATGATCTGGCGGCCGACGGTAAAGACGGGGTTTAAGGCCGTCATCGGCTCCTGAAAGATCATCGAGATTTTCTCGCCGCGGATGCGGCGCATTTCCTTGGGCGATTTTTTGAGAAGATCCTCGCCGTTAAAGAGCACCTCGCCCCCGACAATTTTGCCCGGCGGGCTCTGGACCAGCTGAATGACGGACAGGGCCGTTACGCTTTTGCCGCTGCCCGATTCGCCGACAATGCCGAGCGCTTCGCCGCGGTCCAGCTCGAAGCTGACGTCGTCGAGCGCGTATACGATACCTTCGTCGGTGTAAAAGTAAGTACAGAGGTTGTTGACCTCCAGCAGTTTTTCGCTCATGTTCGCCCCTCCTTACAGGTTTTTCAGCCGCGGGTCAAGCGCGTCGCGCAGCGCGTCGCCCAGCAGGTTAAAGGCCAGGACGGTGATGATAAGGGCGATGCCGGGGAAGATGCTGTATTCCGGGTTCTGGCGGATAAACTTGCGCGCTTCCGAAATCATCGAGCCCCAGCTGGCCTGCGGCGGCTGAACGCCAAGGCCCAGGAAGGAAAGGCTGGCCTCGTACATGATGTCCGAGGGGATATCCATGGTGGCGACGACAATAATGGTCGACAGGCAGTTGGGAATGAGATGGCGGAAGATGATCTGCATACTTCTGCCGCCGCTGGCGCGCGCCGCTTCAACGTATTCCTTCTGTTTGAGCTGCATGATTTCCGAGCGGATGACGCGCGCAAGCCCCGTCCAGCCGACAACGCCGATGGCGATAAAGACGTTGATAATGCCGGTGCCCAGCACAAACATGACGACAATGGCGAACAGAATGTGCGGGAAAGAGGCAAAGATTTCGATGATGCGGGACAAAACGGCGTCGACCTTGCCGCCGTAAAAGCCGGCGATGGCGCCGACAATCAGTCCGATGGCGACGGCGATGCCTTCGGCCACGACGCCGACCATGAGCGACACGCGCGAGCCGAATATGATACGGCTTAAAATGTCGCGGCCAAACTCGTCCGTGCCCAGAAGATGCGTCGACGAGGGCTTGGCCAGCTCGTTGCCCACATCCATGTAATCCTCTTCATAGGGGGCTATCAGGGGCGCGAAGACGGCTACGAGAATGAGCAGTATAACAACGCACAGGCACACCATGGCCACTTTATCTTTTTTGAGCCGCCGGAAGGCGTCGTGGTAAAAGCTGGTGTAGCTTACGCCTTCAGCGCCTTCGATGAGCGAGCTGTAAACATCACTTTTTCGTTTAAAAAATCCCATACGCTTATCCCTCCTGCGCAACGCGGATCCGCGGGTCGAGCAGCCCGTACACCAGGTCGATGACAAGGTTCGCCAGGACGAATACGACGGCGATGTAGATGGTGCAGCCCTGAATCAGACGGATATCGCGCTGGGTAATGGCGTCGACCATGGTTTTGCCCAGCCCGGGAATGGCGAAAACCGTTTCGACCAGCACCGAGCCGCCCAGAATGCTTTTAATCAGTATGCCGATATAGGTGATGATGGGAATGGCCGCGTTTTTCAGACCGTGCTGCATGACGATTTTAAATTCGCTGACGCCTTTGGCGCGCGCCGTGCGCACATAATCCTGGTTTAAAGCGTCCAGCATATTGGTGCGGCACAGGCGGGCGATGGATGCGGCGTAAATGAGCCCCAGCGAGATGGTGGGCAGTATGTAGGAGATCATGGAATTAAGGCCGGTGATGGGCAGCAGCTTGAGCTTGACGCCGAAAATGATTTGCAGGATGATGGCGATCCAGAAAGAGGGCATGACCATTCCCAGCGTAGAAATAAAAATGATGATTTTATCGCCGATCCGCCCTCGCAGGACGGCGGCGGATATTCCGAAAATCAAACCGAGTATGACCGAGAAGATGATGACCCATACGCCCAGCGAGGCCGTGATGCGGAAAGCGCCGCCCAGTATTTCGCTGACCGGCTTATGCTGGAAATACGAGTCGCCGAAATCACCGACAACGGCCCCCTTGATGAACTCGATAAATTGCTCGGTATAGGGCTTGTCAAGCCCCATCTCATGCCGCACACGGTCGATGGTCTCCTGGTCGGCGCGCTTGGCCAGCATAACGCCGACCGGGTCGCCTGGCGCGATGTTGAGCATGATAAAGGTGACCAGGCTGACGCCGACCAAAACGATGAGCGTTTGCAGCAGCCGCTTGATGGTGTATTTAATCAAAAATGATCACTCCCCAAGTTAAATGCAGAGCGCTCCCCGCAGGGGCCTGCTCCTTTCTGGGCACCATCCGTTGGCAAAGACCCCTGCCGCCCGCAGGCACATTGGCCTTTGCCAACCGATGGGTAAGGACAGGGCGGGGGACAAAAGCCCCCCGCCGCAGCCTGACAGAGCTTATTTGCTGGCGTGAAGCAGATCGACCATGCTGTTCAGGAACACGATGCCTTCAACGTTTTCCTGCACCAAGAAGAACTGGATGGGGTTGTAAAGCGGCACGTTGGCGAAGTCTTCCATGACGACCATGTGCTCGGCTTTGCGGTACAGCTCTTCGCGCTTGGCCGGGTCGGTGACGACGCGGCCTTCGTCGAGCAGCGCGTCAAACTCGGGATTGTTGTAGTTGGAAGAGAAGAAGCCCGAAGAAGTCGAGTGCAGGATGGTGTACAGGAAGTTGTCGGGGTCGACGATATCGGCATACCAGGTCGAGAAAGCGACCTGCACTTCGCCCTGCTTGCGCAGGTCGATGTAGGCGGCGTCGTCAACCTTCTGGATTT
>CANEGK010000015.1 GCA_947427035.1 uncultured Clostridium sp. | reverse complement strand
ATAGAGAAAGAAGGGGCACCATGAGAAAAATCATCGCGGCGCTCGACCAGGGAACGACCAGCTCGCGCGCTATTTTGTTTGATGAAAGCCTTTCACCCATCGGCACGGCGCAGAAAGAGCTGACACAGTATTACCCTGCGCCCGGCTGGGTTGAGCATGACCCCATGGAAATTTACGCCGGCCAGTACAGCGCGCTGACCGAGGTGCTGGCGCAGAACGGCCTGACCGGGGCGGATCTGGCGGCTGTCGGCATCGCAAACCAGCGTGAAACGACGGTTGTCTGGGAAAAGGAGACGGGAAAGCCGGTCTGCGGCGCCGTCGTGTGGCAGTGTCGGCGCACCGCGCCCATCTGCGACGCCATTTTGCGCGACAGCGCGCTGACAGAACGCATCCGGCGTTCGACCGGCCTTTTGCCCGACGCCTATTTTTCCGCCACCAAGCTGCGCTGGATTCTCGACAATGTCCCGGACGCGCAGGCGCGCGCCGAGCGGGGCGAGCTGCTCTTCGGCACGGTGGACAGCTGGCTCATTTACAAGCTGACGGGCGGGGCGGTGCACGCTACCGACCGCACCAACGCCAGCCGCACCATGCTGTACAACATCGAGCGGCTGTGCTGGGACGCCGACATCTGCCGCGCGCTCAATATTCCCATGAACATGCTGCCCCGGGTGCTGCCGTCGGGCGCGTGTTTTGGCATGGCCGATATCGGCGGCGCGCAGGTGCCCATCACCGGCGTGGCCGGCGACCAGCAGGCCGCCCTGTTCGGGCAGAACTGCTTTGCAGAGGGAGACGCCAAAAACACCTACGGCACCGGCTGTTTTCTGCTGATGAACACCGGCGGCCGCATGTGCCTGTCGCAGAGCGGACTTTTGACGACGCTGGCCGCCACGCGCGGCGCGGACATTCAGTATGCGCTCGAGGGCAGCGTGTTTGTCGGCGGCGCCGTCGTGCAGTGGCTGCGCGACGAGATGGAGCTGATATCCGACGCGGCCGACAGCGAGTATTTTGCCCGCAAGGTGCCGGACAGCGCCGGGGTTTACATCGTCCCCGCCTTTACCGGCTTGGGCGCGCCGCACTGGGACATGCGGGCGCGCGGCGCCGTCTTTGGCCTGACCCGCGGCGCGGGGCGCTGCCACCTCATCCGCGCCGGGCTGGAATCCATCGCCTACCAGACGGGCGACGTGCTGCACGCCATGGAAAAGGACACCGGCGCGCGCCTGAGCAGCCTGCGCGTCGACGGCGGCGCGTCGGCCAACGGCTTTCTCATGCAGTTTCAGTCGGATATCCTGGGGCGCGAAATCGTCCGGCCGCAGTGCCGCGAAACGACGGCGCTCGGCGCGGCGGCTTTGGCCGGGCTGGAGGCCGGCGTGTGGCAGAGCACGGACGAAATCGCGCGCCGCTCGGCCGTTGACTGCCGTTTTACGCCGCATATGGGGGAGGAAGAGCGGCAGAAGCTGCTGGCCGGCTGGCAAAAGGCCGTCGCCCGCGCCGGCAATTGGGCCGGGGAGTAAAGAAACAGGATGCAATATATAGGAGGATAACTTGTGAAAAAAAGCACGATGGGAATGGGCTTTTTTCTGATAGCTGCTCTTTTGTACATCACCCGATATATCGCCGCCGCACTGTTATTCACAGGACTCGGGGCCAATGTTCCCTACCAGTTTACCGTGGTGCACTGGGGCGGGCCGCTGCTGATATGGAGCATCGTCAGCCTGTGCGCAGGTGTTTTGTGTTTAGCGCTCGACTGCGAAAAGGGATGGAAAAGGATAGGCGCAAGGATCGTACAGATCAAAGAAAAGATGGCCAAAAAGAAAAATGCGGATCAGCAGGAATAGGCAAAAAGGGTGAAAAGCACAAAAAATACTTGACCTTGACAGAGACTTGTGGTATTCTGATAATACCTGTCAGGGTCTTTTTTTATTGCCCAAAACCGGCAATAAAAGCGACAAACGGCCTCCGGCGTCCCCCGTTCCAGGCGGGGAAACGGCGCACGGCGGCCCCGCGCCCTGGGTCAGGGAGGCAATTAATTGAAGGAGGTGCCGAAAAATGCGTGTTAAGATTACGTTGGCGTGTACGGAATGCAAACAGCGCAACTACGACAGCATGAAAAACAAAAAGAACGACCCCGATCGCCTGGAAATGAAGAAATACTGCCGGTTCTGCAAAAAGCACACCTTGCACAGGGAAACCAAGTAACAATGACGTCGGAAAGTGAGGTGCAGCTTTATGGCTGAGCAGGACAAGAACCTGAACCAGACCCCCGCCGAAGAGAACGCGGCCGTGCAGCCCGTCTCTTCTGACAAGCCCGTAAAAACCGAAAAGAAAAAGGAAGCCCGGCCCAATGTCTTTGTCCGGGCGGCCCGCCGCATCAAAAAGTGGTTCCGCGACCTGAGGAGCGAAGCGAAAAAGGTCGTCTGGCCCAACGGCAAGCAGGTTTTCAACAACACTGTCGTCGTCATTGTATGCATTATTGCGGTCGGCCTTTTTGTCGCGCTGCTCGATACGGCTTTCGGATTCATCCGCGGGCTGCTCATTGATTTGGTTTAAAAGCCGCCCAAACAGGAGCGTATTATGTCTGATACAGCAAAATGGTACGTGGTGCACACTTATTCGGGCTACGAGAACAAGGTTGCGGCCACCATTCAGAAAACGGTGGAAAACCGCAGGCTTGAAGATCTGTTCCTTGACATCCGCGTCCCGATGGAGACGGTGACGGAAATACGCGACACCGGCCCCAAAGAGGTCGAGCGAAAAATCTTCCCCGGCTATGTGCTGGTCAAAATGATCATGACCGACGAAAGCTGGTATGTCGTGCGCAATACGCGCGGCGTGACGAGCTTTGTCGGCCCCGGCTCCAAGCCCGTCCCCCTGACGGATGAAGAGGTGGCGGCGCTGGGCATGGAAAAGCGCGAGGTTCGCCTTTCGTACGAAGTGGGCGACAACGTCAAAATCATCGACGGCCCGCTCGAGGGCTTTATCGGTGTGGTCGACGAAATCCTTTTCCCGACGGAAACCGTTAGGGTCACCGTTTCCATGTTTGGCCGCGAAACCCCTGTCGAGCTCAAGTTCGGCCAGGTGGCTTCGCTCGAAAAATAGTTGAATCCGCGCGTTTATACCCAGGGCAGGCGCTCTGGGGTGGGAGGGCGATAAGGCCCAATTTTACCACATTTATTCAAGGAGGTGCAACGCAAGTGGCACAGAAAGTAGTAGGACTCATCAAGCTTCAGATTCCCGCGGGCAAGGCGACCCCGGCGCCCCCGGTCGGCCCCGCTCTCGGTCAGCACGGCGTTAACATCATGGCGTTCACAAAAGAGTTTAACGAGCGCACCAAAAACGACGGCGACCTCATCATCCCCGTCGTCATCACCGTTTATGCCGACCGTTCCTTCTCGTTTATCACCAAGACCCCTCCTGCGGCCGTCCTCATCAAAAAGGCCTGCAAAATAAACTCCGGCTCCGGCGTGCCCAACAAGCAGAAGGTCGCCGAGCTGTCCCGCGAAGATCTGCAGAAGATCGCCGAAATGAAAATGCCCGACCTCAACGCCGCCAGCATTGAGAGCGCGATGAGCATGATCGCCGGCACCGCCCGCAGTATGGGCATTACCGTTCAGGAGTAAGGTTTTAACCTGCGGCGCGCAGAGCGCCGCCTGGTGGGAGGATTATTCCGAAAACCACTATAAGGAGGAAATGATTCGTGCATAAGGGTAAAAAATATATCGAAAGCACAAAGCTTTTTGACCGGACCAAGCTTTTTGACCCGGCAGAAGCCATTGATACAATGCTGAAAACGGCCAAGGCCAAGTTTGACGAGACGGTCGAAATCCACGTGAAATTGGGCGTCGACTCCCGTCACGCCGACCAGCAGGTCCGCGGCGCCATCGTGCTGCCCAACGGCACCGGCAAAAAGGTGCGCGTTCTGGTCTTTGCCAAAGGCGACAAGGCCAAAGAGGCCGAGGCCGCCGGGGCCGATTATGTCGGCGCCGAAGATATGGTGCAGCGCATCACGAGCGAGAACTTCTTCGATTATGAAGTGATCATCGCAACGCCCGACATGATGGGCATTGTCGGCCGTCTGGGCAAAATCCTGGGCCCCAAGGGCCTCATGCCGAACCCCAAGGCCGGCACCGTGACCCCCAACGTCGCCCAGGCCATTGCCGACAGCAAGGCCGGCCGTATCGAATACCGTCTGGACAGAACCAACATCATCCACTGCCCGCTGGGCAAGGCTTCCTTTGGCGCTGAAAAGCTGCAGGAAAACTTCGATGCGCTGATGGGCGCCATCATCAAGGCCAAGCCGGCCGCGGCCAAGGGCCAGTATGTCCGCTCCTGCGTCATTGCGACGACTATGGGTCCGGGCATCAAGGTCAACCCCGCCAAGCTGGGCAACTGATCGACTGGTTGTACACAAAAAACAGTTGACAGGCTGTATGCCTGCTGCTATAATAAAAAAGTGTCATTCCGCAGACAGCAGGAGAGTTATTCGTAAACGGCGCGGCCGTCCTGCCGAGGGTGCCAAAAGTCCTCTTTTGTGCTTTCCGTGTGCCCTCACGCCTGTTGCGTGAGGGCACTGTTATTTTCCGGCAATATTCCCATTCGGAGGTGAAACGCAAATGCCCAACGCAAAAGTTCTGGCTCAAAAGCAGGCCATCGTCAGCGAGCTGGCCGATAAAATGCGCAATGCCAGCGCCGGCGTTTTTGTCGACTACAAAGGCATCACCGTCGAAGCTGACACCAAGCTGCGCGCCGAGCTGAGAAAGGCCGGTGTTGAGTATTCCGTCGTCAAGAATACCCTGACCCGGTTCGCCGCCAAAGAAGTCGGCTTCAGCGAGCTCGAGCCCATTCTCAACGGCACGACCGCTCTGGCCCTTGGCATGGACGACCCCATCGCCCCGGCCAAGCACATCGTCGACTTCGCCAAGAAAAACGAGAAGATCTTTAAAATCAAGGCCGGTTTCATCGAAGGTAAAGTGGTCGACGTCGAGACCATCAAGTCCATCGGTGAACTGCCCAGCAAGGACGTGCTGCTTGCCACCGTGCTCGGCACGTTGAACGCCCCCATCGCCGCCCTTGCCCGCGCTCTCAACGCGATTGCCGAAAAGCAGGGCGCGCCCGCTGAAGCCGCTGCCGAAGCGCCGGCCGAAGCCTGATTTCCCCTTTCCATTTTAAACATTTTGGAGGTAGTTACAAATGGCTAGCGAAAAAGTCACCCAGATGATTGAAGAAGTAAAAGCCCTGACCGTTCTCGAACTGTCTGAACTGGTAAAGGCTCTGGAAGAAGAATTCGGCGTTTCCGCCGCCGCCCCTGTCGCCATGATGGCTGCGCCCGCTGCCGGCGGCGCTGCTGCTGCTGAGGAAAAGACCGAGTTTACCCCGGTTCTGGCCTCTATCGGCGACAAGAAGATCGAAGTCATCAAGGCTGTCCGTGAGCTGACCGGCCTGGGCCTGAAAGAGGCCAAAGAGCTGGTTGACAACGCTCCGAAGCCCATCAAAGAGAACGTTTCGAAGGACGAGTGCGACGCCATCGTCAAGCGCATGGAAGAAGCCGGCGCCAAAGTCGAAGTCAAATAAGACCGCGTTCTGCGTAAAAACAGAAACATATGGCTCTGCCCTTCTTGGGCAGGGTCAGCCGTCCCCGGCAAAGGTTGCTTTGGCAGCCCTTGCCGGGGATTTTTGCGTACATATCGTTTGGAAAGTGCGGTTTGTTTTCTGCAAAGGGGTTGTGCTCGGGGAAAATATTCGATATAATAAACGGGTACACGCGGGGCTTGGGGTCCTGATGACAACATCATATACTGCATCATGTCACACGTGAAGACTGCCGTGCGCGGCAGGCGCTGTGATTTAGGAAATCCGGTGCGAGTCCGGAGCTGTACCCGTTGCTGTATGTGCGGGAGTGTGCCTTCTGCGGCGTGAGCCGGCCACTGGGAAACCGGGAAGGTAGGGGGGCAGACGCAGGCGCTTTGAAAGCGCCCCAACGCACGAGCCAGAATACCGATGATGCTTGAAACCGAAGGCGCACCGGCGTGGACGGACAGGGGAATGCGGAAATACACGGCCGCGGGAGATGCTTTGTCTCCCGCGGTTTTTTGTACCCTTCGCCAGGGCGGCTGCGCAGCCTGTTTTTGTCGGCGCTTTTTAAAAGGCAGTGGGCAAAGCCGCGCGATGCTCTGGGGGCCGTTATCCACCGCATCCCAGTAACAAATCCAGTGTGGATTCTGCTTTCAAAAGGCGGATGCTTCTTTAACGTTTTGCATAGGTATAAACAAAGCCGAGGTGATACTTTACGCGCAGCCGGGACAGTTTTTCCAGCTACCATCCCGCCGTCAATTTCCTGTATTTCGGGCTGGTGCTCTTTTTTTCCATGTGTCTGATGAACCCTGCCAGCCTGGCCATTTCGCTGGGGGCGGCGCTTGCATATGGCATCTATTTGAACGGCGGCCGCACGGTGCGACTCAGTCTCATCGGCCTGCTGCCTATGGTTCTGGCCGCCGCGCTGCTCAATCCCGCCTTTAACCACGAAGGCGCCACTGTCCTAGCGTATCTGCCGTCGGGCAACCCCCTGACGCTGGAAAGCGTGGCCTATGGCTTTGCCGCCGCCGTCATGCTGGCCGCCGTCATTTTGTGGTTTTCCTGCTATACGGCGGTCATGACGTCGGATAAATTTGTGTACCTGTTCGGCCGGGTCATTCCGGCGCTCAGCCTGGTGCTTTCCATGACGCTGCGGTTTGTCCCGCGCTTTCGGGCGCAGCTGCATGTCGTGACCGAGACGCAGCGCTGTGTCGGGCGCGGCGTATCGGACGGGCTCATGCTGCGGCGCGTCAAAAATGCCGTCGCCATTTTGTCCATCATGCTGACTTGGGCGCTGGAAAACGCCATCGAAACGGCCGACAGCATGAAAAGCCGCGGCTACGGCCTGCCGGGGCGGACGGCTTTTTCCATTTACCGGTTTGACAGCCGCGACAAAGCGGCGCTGTGCTGGCTGATTTTCTGCGGCTTTTACATCGCGGCCGGCTGGCTGGCCGGCGGCCTGTATTTTCGCTATTTCCCCACCATCAAAGGGGTTGGGGCCGGGGCCTTTCCCATCAGCTTTCAGGCGGTTTACCTGGCGCTGTGCCTGACGCCCGTCGTTCTCAACCTGCATGAGGACAGAACGCTCAAAAGACTGCAAAAAGAAAGGGACGCTTTGAATGCCTGAGTTTACTTATACGGTTGAGCGGGCAGAAGCCGAGGCTGCGGTGAGCGATTATCTGGCGCACTGCGTGGACGTGCCCCGGTTTCTGGACTGCTGCCGGCAATGCCCCAATTATGGGACGCGCTGGTCGTGCCCGCCCTTTGATTTTGATCCCATGACGCTGTGGCAGCGCTTTCAAACTTTGCGCCTGTACGCGCGGTTTTTGAAGCCCTGCGGTGAAAACCGCGACGGCGACGCGCTGATCGCCGCCCTGCGCCGTGAGAAACCGATTTTTTTGACCGAGCTTTTACAGCTGGAGCGCGGCATTCCCGGGAGCCTGGCATTGGCCTGCGGCTCGTGCGATGCATGTGCAGACTGCACGCGCTCCAGCGGGGAAACGTGCCGCCATCCGGACAGGCAGAGGCATTCGATAGAGTCGCTGGGCGGCGATGTGTCCGAAACGGCGGTTCGCTATTTTGGCCGGCCGCTGCTGTGGGTACAGGATGGCGTGGCGCCCGACTACCTGATGCTGGTGGGCGGGCTGCTTTTGCCGGGGGCGCCGCCATGCAGATGACGCCGGATGTTTTCAGCATCGAAGCGCTGTGTTTTGCCTATCCGGGGCAGCAGAACCGGGCCGTCGACGGCCTGAGCCTATCTGTTCGGCGGGGCGAGTTTTTGGTGCTGTGCGGGCCGTCGGGCTGCGGCAAATCGACCCTTTTGCGCCAGCTGAAAACGGTGCTCGCGCCCCACGGAACGCGTTCAGGCTGCATCCGGTTCGAGGGCCGGCCGCTGGAAGCGTGGGATCAGCGGGAGCAGAGCGCCCGCATCGGCTTTGTGCAGCAGTCCCCGGACAACCAGATTGTCACCGACAAGGTGTGGCACGAGCTGGCCTTTGGGCTGGAAAGCCTGGGCTGCGACACGCCGACCATTCGCCGCAGAGTGGCTGAAATGGCCTCTTTTTTCGGCATTCAGACCTGGTTTTATAAAAATGTCACCGAGCTTTCCGGCGGGCAAAAGCAGCTTTTGAACCTGGCATCGGTCATGGCTATGCAGCCGTCGGCGCTCATTCTGGACGAGCCGACCAGTCAGCTGGACCCCATTGCGGCGTCGGACTTTCTCGCGACGCTGGGCAAAATCAACCGTGAGCTGGGCACGACCATTATCCTGACGGAACACCGGCTGGAAGAGGCTTTTTCGCTGGCGTCGCGCGTCGCCGTCATGGACAGGGGACGGCTGCTTTGCTGCGCCGCGCCGCGTGAGGTAGGGGAAAAGCTGAAAGGCGCGGGCCATGCCATGTTCTTGGCCATGCCGACCGCCATGCGGGTCTGGGCGGCTGTGGAAAACAGCGCCCCCTGCCCCGTCACCGTGCGCGACGGCCGGGAATGGCTGGCCGGTTTTGCCGCCGGGCATCCGCTTGGGGCCGTGCCGGAAGAGCCGCGCCGCAGCAGTGCGGGCGAAACGGCCCTGGAGGCCGAAGAGCTGTGGTATAAATACGAAAAAGACGGCCCCGACGTGGTGCGCGGCCTGTCCCTATCGGTCAAAAAGGGGGAGCTTTTGGCGCTGCTGGGCGGCAACGGGGCGGGAAAAACGACCAGCCTCAAACTGCTGGCAGGGCTTTTAAAGCCTTATCGCGGGACGGTGAAAGCGACAGGCAGCATCGGCGTTTTGCCGCAGAACCCGCAGGCGCTTTTTGTCAAAAAAACGGTGCGCGAGGATTTGCTGGAAATACTGAACGGCCGCGGTTTTTCGCAGGAAGACTGCGCGCGCCGGGCCGCGCGCGTGGTCAAGCTGTGCCGGCTGGAAGACCTGCTGGAGCGGCACCCCTACGACCTGTCGGGCGGCGAGCAGCAGCGGGCGGCGCTGGCCAAGGTGCTGCTGCTCGAGCCGCAGATTTTGCTGCTGGACGAACCGACCAAAGGGCTGGACGCCGAGTTTAAGCAGGTCTTTGCCGGGATTTTGCAGGCGCTGCTGCGGCAGGGCGTCAGCGTTTTGATGGTCAGCCACGACATCGAGTTCTGCGCGCAGTACGCCCACCGCTGCGCCCTGTTTTTTGACGGCAGCATCGTCAACGACGCCGCGCCGCGGGCCTTCTTTTCCGGCAACAGCTTTTACACCACCTCGGCCAACCGTATGGCGCGCGCGCTGCTGCCCGAAGCGGTGACGGCGGAAGACGTCATCGCAGCCTGCGGCGGGACGCTGCCCCCGGCCTGCGATTTGCCGGCGGAAGAACCCGTCCTGCCCGTCCCGGCTGAAGAGGAAAAAGCGCCCCCAAAGCTGCCGCGCTGGCGAAAGGCGGGCGCAGTGCTGTCGGGCGCGGCGGCGCTGGCGCTCTTCATCCGCTTCATGGGCGACGCCGACCTCAGCGCGCTGATAGGGGCGGGGGGGATGACGGCGCTGTCGGGCGGGCAGCTGCGGCTGTATGCGGTCTTTATCGCGGCGCTGCTTGCGCTGGCCGCCTGCATCACCCGCCAGAGCAGCCGCCCGGGATATCAGGCGCAGCCGCTGCGGGAAAAGCGCCGGCTTTCCAGGCGGACGGCGCTGTCTGCCGCGCTCTTTTTACTGCTGGTGCCGCTGACGCTCTTTGTCGGCGTTTACTATTTAAACGGCGCGAAATACTACTTTATTTCGCTGCTGGTGCTGCTGGAATGCATGATTCCCTTCTTTCTCGTGTTCGAGGGGCGAAAGCCCCAGGCGCGCGAGCTGGTGATCATCGCCGTGCTGTGCGCTGTCGGCGTGGCGGGGCGTGCGGCCTTTTTCATGCTGCCGCAGTTCAAGCCGGTCATGGCCGTCACCATTATCGCGGGAGTGGCCTTTGGCGGCGAAACCGGCTTTCTGGTCGGGGCCATGACCATGCTGGCCTCCAACGTTTTGTTTTCACAGGGGCCGTGGACGCCGTGGCAGATGTTTGCTATGGGGATGGTCGGCTTTTTGGCCGGCGTCCTCTTCCGGCTGGGCGTTCTGCGCCGCACCCGGGGCGCATTGTGCGTTTTCGGGGCGCTGTGCGCCATCGTCGTCTACGGCGGCATTATGAACCCGGCCGCCGCGCTGATATGGAGCAGCGGGTTTAATGTAAAGATCGTGCTGGCCTATTACCTTTCAGGCTTTCCCATGGACTGCGTCCACGCGGCCGCCACCGCGCTTTTCCTGTGGTTCGCCGCCGAGCCCATGCTGGAAAAGCTGGACCGCATCAAAACCAAATATGGGCTGGTGGAATAAAAAGCGGCATGGCGCAGGCCATGCCGTCTTTTTGCGCCGCCCGCAGGCGGATGCCGGCAGAAATTAATGTAAAAAGAAAATATTTTAATGTTAAACATTAAAATATACTTGACAAACGATAAAAGCGAGATTATAATAAAGCCAGAAAACAAAAGGGGGTTACTGACAATGAAGAAAAACAACGAGCGCTTAAACCGGATCGCAACCATCGCCGCAAAAATTACGGAAGTTGGCCACTGGGTTGCCGTAGGGCTGCTGGCCGCCAGCTTAATCGCCTATTTTGTCGACAAAAGCCTGCTCCGTTACCTGATGGATCTTGGGAACGGCGAATTTGCCGTCGCAGGGTATTCGGTCAATGTGCTGGATGCCGGCGGAAACCTGCTGGCAGGGGCTTTTGTGCCGGCCTTGATCATAGGAATTATTGTCTGCGGGCTGATGGCAATGGTCTTCCGCAATATTTATCTGATTTTCAAAACCTCGGCAGGACAGACGAAATTTTCCAAGGGCGTCACGCCCTTTCAGCCGGAGAACGTCCGTATGCTGCGCGAAATCGGGATCTTCGTGCTGAGCATTCCGGTCGTTGAATTTGTTGTGGACAACGCCGCCAGGCTGGCCGCCGGCGCAGAGGCCATAGAATCCAGCGTTTCGGCCAGCGGGCTGGCCTTTGGAATCGCGATGCTCTGCCTTTCGCAGTTTTTTGCCTATGGCGTCCAGCTGCAAAGCGACGCGGACGGACTGCTTTGAAGTATGGTGTTTGACATGGGGAAAATCGTTTTGAAGCTTGACGTCATGATGGCCGAACGGCATGTATCGCTGGGCGAACTGGCGGAAAAGGTCGGCATATCCAACGTCAACCTTTCGAAAATCAAAAACAACAAGGTCAGCGCGATCCGTTTTTCCACCCTGGCCGCCATTTGCGAAACACTGGCGTGTACGCCGGGGGACATTTTGAAATATCTGGAGGATTAGCTGTAAAAAGCGGAGCTTCCCTTGGGAAGCTCCGCCTTCGCGATCGGTTTGTTACAGCAGAAAATCGAGCGCTGCGCTGAGCACGCGCTGCGGCGCGCCGGGAATGGACAGCTGGTGGTCGCCGCCCGGCACCGTGATGAAGCGCGCGCCCGACAGCGCGGCAAAGCGCTGCGCCGCCGCGTAGGGCGCGACCTGATCCTCGTCGCCATGAATCATACACAGCTCGGCCGCGCCGCTTTGCCAGCGCGCGAAGACATCGTGCGCGTCCAGCCCGGCAAAGAAGGCCTGCGTCAGCTTGAGCGGCCGCGCATAGCCGAACTGCGCGCCGAACAGCAAAAAGCCCTGCTCGGCCAGCTCGTGCGCCTGTCCGGCCGTCGCGCCGCGCAGCAGCTGCGGCATTTCGACGGCAGCCGAACGCAAAAAGGCGCGCTGCCCCGCGCGCGGGTGCGCCGCAAGATAGAGCAGCGTGATATAAGCGCCAAAGCTCGAGCCAAAATAGGCGATGCGCGCGCCGGGTGCGGCGGCGCGTACATGCTGCGTGACGGCGTCCAGGTCATCGAGGCAGCGCTCCACGGTCAGCGCGCTGCCGTCCACCGGGCTTTCGCCGTGCGCCGGGAAGTCGTAGGCAAAAACGCCTGCGCCATGCTTTGGCAGTTCGCCGGCCAGCATGAGGCCGGTCGAGCTTTCTTTGCTGCTGCCAAAGCCGTGGCTGACGATGACAACGGTCTGTTCCCCGCCGGACAGCGTGTGGACGCAGGGAATGGCGCGCCCGTCTGCGCCGGTGACGGTTTCTTTGTTCATGGGAATTCCCCCTTTATTCTGAAAGTCAAGGACGGTATGAAAATGAATTTCATCAGACTGCACAGCGCGGAGGATCCGCGCTTTCACACATTGTTTGCACTGTACGAGCAGAGCTTCCCCCTGCACGAGCAGCGCCTGCCGCGCGATCAGCTGGACGCGCTGCGCCACCCGGAGTACCATTGCTGCGCCGCCGAGGAAAACGGCGCGCTGTGCGGGCTGCTCTGGTACTGGGAGGCTGCGTCTTTTCTGTATGTCGAGCATTTTGCCATACTTCCGGAACGGCGGGGGCAGGGCGACGGAAGCCGTGCGCTGCACGCACTGCGGCAGTCGCCCAAGCCGATCATTCTGGAAATCGACCCGCCGGAGGATGAGACGTCGATCCGCCGCCGGGATTTTTACCTGCGCGCCGGCTTTTGTCAAAATGCCGCCGAACACATTCACCCGGCTTACCGGAAAGCCTGTGCGCCGCACCGCCTGGTGCTTCTGTCGGCGCCCGCGCCGCTCGAAGCAGGGGAGATTGGGGCTTTTCAAAGCTACCTGCGCGAAACGGTCATGACCTTTGCCGAGCGCTGACGGTTTCAGAGCGCCCGGGTCTGCATAGACACCGTTTTGCCGCCGCCGAGGCTCTGCCGCCCGACTTCGGAAAAGCCGAACTTTTTATGAAAGGTCAGGGAAGGGATATTTTCCGGCTCGACATTGATTTCGGCGGCCATGACGGACAGGCCGCTTTGGCGCGCAAAAGCGAGCGCTTCCTCATACAGTCGGGTAGCGAGCGCCGCGCCGCGAAAAGCTTCGGCGACGGCAATGCGATCGATGTACAGAAAATGCCCAAGCCGCGAAGAAAACCAGCGGTAGTTGACGCTTTGGTAAGCGGTCCCCTCGCGCAGCGCGATGAGAAAAGCGGCGACCGTGCCGTCGTCCGTCAAAACGGCCCGGTGGAAGGCCGCCATATCGAGCAGTGCGGCAAGCCCCTGTTCGTCGAGGGGCGAAAGCATTTCGACATTGTCCCGGTTGATTTTCAGGATTTCGGGGGAATGCACGGGCGCAATTTCGGTCAGTGTCATACAAAGCACGTCCTTGTCGGTTGATGATGGATTCAGTATAGCACAACCGGGGATAAAAACAAAGCCGGCTCAGCCGGCTTTACTTTTTTGCTTTAGAGAAAAACAGCTCTTTGGTCCCGACAACGACGAGCAGCACCCCGAAAAGGCGGCGCAGCATGTCGTCGCCGGCCATGCGCGACAAAAAGGTTCCCATAAGAGCGGCCGCACAGCCGGCGGCCGCAGCCAGCAGGCCGGGCTTGACGCAGACGCGTTTATTGCGCAGGTGGGAATAAAGCGCCGGCGGCGCGGTGGCCAGAAAATACAGCAGGTTGACGCCCTGCGCCTGCCCCTGGCCCACGCCGGCCAGCGCCGTCAGGTAAAGCACGAGCAGGGTTCCGCCGCCGACGCCGGCCCCGGTCAGCACACCGGTCAAAAGACCGGCGAGCGCCGGGAGCAGAAAGCCGCTCATCGCAGCACCGCCCGCACGCCGCCGACAATAAGAAGCGCGCCAAAAGCCCGGCGCAGAAAAAGGGCGGGCAGCCGGTGGTACAGTTTCCCGCACAAAAGGCCGCCGGCAAAGCCGCCGACAAGATAGGGAAGGGCGGCCAGCAGATCCAGCCTGCCCTGCCGCCAGTAGAGCACAGCCGACAGCGCCGAAATGGGAAGGATGATAAAGACCGAGGTGGCAAAGGCCTTTTTTTCGTCAAGGCCGATCCAGCCGAGCAGCAGCGGCACCAGCACGACGCCGCCCCCCGCGCCGAAAAAGCCGTTGGCCAGTCCGGCCAGCGTCCCTGCCGCCAGGTATTTTTGCTTTTCGCCCATAAGTTCCCCCACGCAAAATCATTTGGAGTTAGTTTGGGCGTGCGCGCGGCAATTATTCAGATACAGTCAGCGTGCGGATGGCGCGGGGCAGGTAACGGACAACGTCGCTGGGCAGCATTCCGCGTTCGCCCAGCTCATCGCACGCCAGGTCGGCCGCCGCGCCGTGCAGCCACACGCCGGCCAGCGCCGCGTCGGTCAAATCGGCCCCCTGCGCGGCAAAAGAGGCGATGGCGCCGGCCAGCACGTCGCCGCTGCCGCCTTTGGCCAGGCCGCTGTTGCCGCCGTCAAAAAGCCACAGCCGGCCGTCGGGCGCGGCCACCGTCGTGCAGCTGTCTTTGAGCACCAGCGTCACACGGTGCTCCTGTGCAAAACGGGCCGCGATGTCAAAGCGTTTTTGCCGGATTTCGTCAACGGATAAAGAGCAGAGCCGCGCCATTTCGCCCATGTGGGGCGTCAGCACGGCACGGCCCGCCGTCCTGCGCAGAAGCGCGCGATCTTCGGCCAGCAGGGTCAGGCCGTCGGCGTCAATGACGAGCGGGCCGGAAAAGCCGTCAAGCAGCCTGCGCAGCCGCAGGCGCGTTTCGGCGCATACCGAAAGCCCGCAGCCGCACAGCGCGGCGTCGGCCCAGTCCAGGGCGCTGCCCAGATTTTCGGGCAGGCCCAGCAGGCATTCGGGCAGCCGAGCGGCCGCGGCGGCCAGCACCGGCTGTGAAGAGAGCAGCCGCAGCATTCCCACGCCGCTGCGCAGCGCGCTTTCGCAGGAAAGCAGGGCAGCGCCGCTCATCAGCCCGCTGCCGCAGACGGCGAGCAGACGTCCGAAGGAGCCTTTGTGGCCGTCGGCCGGGCGGGGCAAAACCCCGCGGGAAGCCGCGGCGGCGTCCAACCGGTCAAAAGCGCCGGCACGGCGCAGCTGGTCCTCGGTGATGCCGATGTCCAGAACGGTACGGCGCCCGCAGAGCGCTGACGAGCTTTTAAGCAGATGCCCCGGCTTTAAGCAGGCAAAGGACAGCGTCTGCGCGGCTCGCAGCGTGTGTTCGTCGGCTGCCCCGGTGTCCAGATTGACGCCAGAGGGCGCGTCAAGCGCCATAACGGGCCGGCCGCTTTGCGTGATGCGCGCGAAAAGCGGCGGCAGATGTCCGGGCAGCGCGCCGGAAAAGCCGGTGCCGAAAACGGCGTCGACCACCAGGGATGCATCGGACAGCAGCCGGCTGAGCTCGGCGTCGGACAGGGGCAGATCGTACACCTCGACCCCGGAACCGTCCAACCGCTCCAGGTTGTGCTGCGCCAGGGGCGAAAGCCGAGTGCCCATGGTAAAGAGCACCGCGGGCACAAAGCCGGCTTCGTGCAAAACGCGTGCCATGACCAGCCCATCTCCCCCGTTGTTGCCCTTGCCGCATAAAATCAGCACACGGTCCCCCGGCGAAAGGGACTGTGCGGCGGCCTGTGCCGCCAGCATCCCGGCGCGCTCCATCAGCTCGGCGTAGCTGACGCCTGCGCTGTCGGCCAGCGCCTCGGCCGTGCGCATGACGGCCGCTGTTGCGATGACAGCCATTTTTTGCGCCCCCTTTTTATAAACCATGGGCTTTCAGGCCATTTTGGCGGCCCAAAGCCGTAATAATAAAAGGAAACTCCGCGAAATCCTGCGGATTTCACGGGAATGGCAAGCCCGCCCGCTTTAGATATATGGGTTTTGGGCTTGCCAACCGGCCCTCAGGCCGGCGGCGCTGATGCGCCGCAACGATTTCCGGGAATTCACTTCCCGGAAATCTATAAAATAAAAAAGGTCCCCGCGAAATCCGCAGGATTTCGCGGGGATGGAGCGGGCGATGGGAGTCGAACCCACCTCTAAAGCTTGGGAAGCTTTCATTCTACCGATGAACTACGCCCGCATACCTTATATTATACTCAAAAATCACAGGAATGCAAGGCTTTTTTGCCGAAGCGCCATTCCATGCCGGAACGGCTGGCCTCTTTTCTTTTTGCAAAAACATCTTCGGCCTGTAGATGCCTGTATCTAAAGCAGAATGAACAGTATGATCGCGATAAACAGCAATTCAGCCCCCATAATAACCCAGGAGTATGGATTGCCTAAATTCATGGTCCAAGCGTGGAGCCCTTTTCTTTTTATAAAAATATTCAAATCATCTGTATTGATATAGAGGCGCCCGGACATATGCGCTTCAACTTCTTCCGGGCTGTACTTTCTTTTCACTGTGGCTTCCTCCGTATAATCATTTTCCGCCGCTCAGGCAAATCAGTTTTCAACAATGCTCAGAATCCAGCGCAGCCAGGACAGAACGGTGGATGCGCGGCGAGCATAGGTGCTGTCGGAGTCAACGCCGCGCAGCCGCGACTGCCGCATGACCTGCACGGCGATGTTTTTATCGGGCGCCTGGCCACTGGACAGCCACAGGCGCAAAAGCTGGTTGAAGACGCCGTGTTCCAAAATGGCTTCGGCCAATGCAAGCCGGCGCTGCCGCAGATCCATACAGAAAAGCTGCGCGCCGCGCGGCGTCAGTGAAAACACAGGGCCGTAAGGTGTGCGGGCCATTTGAATCAGGCCCAGGTAGCGCCCCGCGTTGGTGTAGTAGCCGCTCTGGCGCGGGGTGAACAGATATTGCCCGGCGATGTCCTCGCCGTTCATCGGCTGTACAGCCAGCAGTTCGAGCAGGTTGATGATTCGCTCAAAGCTGTCGGCCTGCGGAAAGGGAAAGGCCGGCTCGGGACGCACAACGGCCGTTTGGAGCAGACGCTCGATGTCAGGCAGGGAAATGCCGGCGTCGAGCCTGTAGTTTTTCTGCTGGAGCAAAAAGAGAGAGTTGTAGTGTTCCGGGTTGGCAAAACCGTATTCATACAGGTAAAAAACGCCGCCGGTAAAGATGAAAAACACCGTCCGCACCGGTTTGTGAATGCGTGAGCGCCAGGTACGGAAGGGGTAGTAAAGCTGCCGGATGAGAAAATCGTGCGAACGGCTGCTCTTGGCCTCAAACAGCGAGAGAGAGCGTGATCCTTCGTAAGCGGCGTCGATTTCGATCTGCGCGTTTCGCACGGGAACGCATAGGGGGCCGCGCGCGCTGTCGATCGTAAAGTCGAACCGGCCTGAGCCCATGCGGCCGCTGGCCGTGGGCGTCAGACCCTCTTCGCCCAGAAAGTCGTCCAGAACGCCGCAGGCGTGCGCGCAGTTGAGGGCGACGGCCTCGCTCGTCAGATACTGTGACGCAAGGCTTTGCAGGTGAGCGGGCAGGTGGGCGCGCGCCGTTTCGCCCGCCGGCTCTTCAAAGCAATGATAGGCGGCAAAGGACGAAATGATGTAATCGCCGCGCGAAACGGGCAGAACGGCAAGCCCGTTTTCCGCAAAGAGGGCGGGCAGGCTGACAATATGGTCGAACTTGGTCATGAGCCGCGGCTCGCGGTACTGCCGAATCTGATCGGCCGAGATCAGAAAGAAGCCGTTGGCGCGGACCTGCTCTGCAATGGAATAGCGCTCAAAGAGCAGGGCCCACGCGTCGTCGTTGCGTCCCATAATTGCGTACCAGAACCTCCTCGACAGGGCCGCGGCCGCCGGCGTCGCGGTTGACGGCGCGGCGGGCCTGTACCGTGTGAATTTCGAAATCGTCGTACAGCCCGCGAATAAAAGGGGTTGACGAGTTGGAAAGCAGAAAGCGCACGCCGCGGCGGTGTAAATCCTCGCAGCAGCGGCGCAGGCGCAGCTGCGCGTCGCGGCCGAAGCCGCCGCTCTGGTAGCCGGTGAAGTTGGCCGTGTCTGAAAGGGGATCGTAGGGGGGGTCAAGATAGACAAAGCCGCCGCGCGGCACGTCGGCCAGCGTGCTCTCAAAATCCTCGCTGCGCAGCTCGAGGGCGTTTTTTGCAAGGTAGCGGCTGACGGCGCGCAACGCCCGCTCATCGGTCAGATTGGGGTTTTTATAGTTGCCAAAAGGGGTGTTGAAGTGGCCGGCGGCGTTGACGCGGAACAGGCCGTTGTAGCAGGTTTTGTTTAAGTACAAAAGCCGCGACGCGCGCTCGACCGGCGAAAGGGCGGAAAATCCGGCCAGATCGCGGTCTAAATTGCGGAGCCGGTAAAAATATTCGGCGGTGTTTTCGTGCTGCTGGAGATCTGCAATCAGGGCGTCGACATCGTCGCGGATGACGGCGTACAGCTCTATCAGCCCGCTGTTTAGGTCGTTGACAAGACCGCGGCGCGGCTGACGGGCAAATAAAACGGCGCCGCCGCCGACAAACGGCTCGCAGTAAAAGGCAATGCGGGCGGGCAGCAGCGGCAAGATAACATCCAAAAGCTGGCGCTTGCCGCCGGCCCATTTGACGACGGGCGCGACATGCGGATTACGGCGCGGAGACACGGCGGCGCTTCCCCCTTTTGCGGCAGATTCCGGCCAAAAGCCGTTTCTAACAGTTTAACACATTGCGCGGCGCTTGGCCAGAGCAAAAAGGCCGCCCAGGCAGGGCGGCCGATGCGGTTCAGCGGCTGAGCAGGCGTCCGTCGGTGGAAAGGACGGCGACGTGCAGCGGAAGGGACTTTCCGCTTTTGTCCAGCGCGCTGCGGACGGCTCTTTCCATTCCGCCGCAGCAGGGAACCTCCATCCGCACAAGGGTGATCCCGCGGATATCGTTGTGGGAAAGAATGTCGCCCAGCTTTTCGCTGTAATCGACGCTGTCCAGCTTGGGGCAGCCGACCAGCGCCACCCGCCCGCGGATAAAGTCCTGGTGGAAACGCGCGTAGGCATAAGCGGTGCAGTCGGCGGCAATGAGAAGATCGGCGCCGTCAAAATACGGGGCGCTGGGGGGCGCCAGCCTGATTTGCACCGGCCACTGCCGGAGCTGGGATTCGTCTTCTGCGGCATGGGGGGCGCGCTCGTGCGTCTGTGTGCCCAGGCAGGCGCAGGGCGCTTTCTGCTTTTGCTGCCGGTGCAAAAGAACGGCTTTTTCGTCGTAGGCGGCCGCCTCACGCTCGACAAAACGGATGGCGCCGGTCGGGCAGGCGGGCAGACAGTCGCCCAGACCGTCGCAGTAATCGTCGCGCAGCAGCCGGGCCTTGCCGTTTACCATGCCGATGGCCCCTTCGTGGCAGGCCGCGGCGCACGCGCCGCAGCCGTTGCATTTGTCTTCATCAATCTGAATGATTTTACGAAGCATAGCGGATTCTCCTTTTGTAATCAAACCGGCTGATTTTCCTGTTCCGGCAGCCGGATGCCGACCGGCAGGCCGTTGACCTCGATGCCGTCGCCGACGGGGACGAGCAGATAGGGCCGGCCGCCGATGATACGCGTTTCCAGCAGATAGCTGCTCTCCGGCGTGACGGTGATGGTGACGTCGGTCGTTTTGACCTCAAACCGTTTGCTGTCGATGAGATTCTGCGGGCTGAGGGCTGCCGACGGGCCGAACTGTTCAGCGCACTTTTCGCAGAAGGCGGCGACATGCTCCTGCTCGACGCCGCAGTCTTGCAGAATGCATCCGACGTCCTGCGCGGTCAGAGTCAGCGGTTCGGGGTCGCGGCTTTCGCGGTGCAGCTCGATTTTTTCGCACAGCTGCTCGTGTACCGACTGCACGACATCAAGGCAGCACGCATTTTCCAGCGCTTCGCCGAGCGCCGCCTGAAAGCCTTCCTTCTGCTCGGCTGCCGACAGCGGCGGTTCGGCGCGAAAGACGCCGTCGATGAACTCGCGGTGGAGCTTGTCCGCGCTGCGCGAGTAAAAGAGGACGCTGTACAGGTTGGCCGTGCGGTTGTCAAAGGCGGGGAAGAGAAAGCCCAGCTCGGGCGCGGCGACAATCTGGCTGGCGGCCAGACGGTGGAAGCCGTTGTCGCCGGAAGAATAGCCGAGGGCCGCCTTGCCGTCCTTGACCGGGCAAATGCAGCAGAGGATATAGGAAAAGACCTCGTCGCCGGAATCGGGCAGCGTTTCGCCGTCCCCGCCGCGGAAGGGCACGTCATAGCGGTCGTGCGCCAGCAGAATCAGGTAGTTGGCGCCGTCCATGTCCAGGCTGTCGATGACTTTGCGGAAAAAGGCCTGCCGTGTTTCATCGTCCTGCAAAGCGGAATCGCGCAGCGCCGACAGCAGGCGGTGCTCGTCGCTGTCCATGACCTGCGCCGTAGAAAAGGAAATGTCAATCAGGCTGCGGCCCACAGCGCCGGACAGCGATTTTTTAAAAAGGCCGAGATACGCTTCGCTTTCTTCAAGCGGCATGGTCCCAAGGGACTGGTCAATACAGGAGATGATCTCTCCGCTGCCGTTGACATAACAGCCGTAAATGCGGCTGACGGCGTTTCTATCCGGGCTGAAGCGGCGGCGCAGCTCGCCCACCTCTTTCTGGTTCATGGGGTACCTCGCTTGTCTGTAGGATTTGAAAAGAACGCTTTCCATTGTAAAGGAAAGCGGCGGAAAAATCAATCCCACAGGGCGGGCAGGGGGCGCCGCGGTGTGAGCCCGTAGCGCCTGCGCCCGGCCGCCGGTCAGTTTTCATGAAAAATCTGCTGCACGCTCCGAATGGGATATATAATGAGCTCGGAACCGTCGAGATCCTCGTGATGCAGGCTGACGGCGGTAATCTGGTGGTTGGTATAGGTTTTGTAATAATAAATGCCCTTGTCGGCGTTGATACAGCAGGAATAGGTGGTGATTTCGTATTTCTCTTTGCCGCCGTCGGGAATGAGCACGCCGCCCCGGACCATGGAAACCGATTCGAGCAGATGGAAAAACTGCGAAAGGCTGTTGTGCTCATCCGCTTCGCTGATGGAATTGAGCAGAAGATAGGACGCTTTGACAAAACGCGAGGCAGGGGAAAAGTCGCCCGGCAGGCCGACGCTGCCCAGCCCGAACCCGAACGGTTTGAGATTGGCTTTGGCGTTAAAGCAGTTGTCCGGCGGGCCGGGAGTCAGGTTCATATACTGACACAGGTTTTGCAGGTGGAAGTCAAAGGGCGGGTTGTTGGTCATAATGCCGACGGGGTTTTCGTAAACCTGCATCCCGCTGTGGGTCGATTCCAAAACAACGGAGCTGTTCCGGTCGGCGATGTGCCAGTGGAGCGGGGAGACGGGCAAATCGTCGCTGAAGGGGATGTTGACCAGGCAGGTTTTGCCCAGCAGGGCGCAGGCCTCTTCCACGCACGAGCATTTGCCGAGCACCCACGGGATCAGCTCAAAGGGGGAAATACAGGCCTTGCCCGCGTCCCCCTGGGCGGGATAGTAGGCATTTTCCGGAAAGTTGAGGCCGGCGATGCACAATCCCCGCTCGTTGGATGCTTCGGCGTACAGCGGGTATCCGTCGCGCACCGTCGCCATGCCGATGATGGCATGATGCAGTTCGATGCGCCCCGCACGGCGGAAGGAAAAGGGATAGCCGCGCGGCGTGATGACGACGCGCTCGCCAAAAGCGCAGTCGAGATCCATATTCCGGCCAAAATAAAAATCATCGGTTTTCATCGCAATACTGGTACACATGCTTGCACCCCCATGAAATGATGTCACTTTTCATTATATCCGCGGTTTAGGGGCGGTATTCTGTTCTGTGCGCTGCGGCCGCATTATTTTCCTTTGACATCGATGACGACATATTCCGATTTGCAGCCCGTTTTAAACCAGAGCGCCCAGTCCGAAATGCCCGACGTCACGATAAAGCGGGTGCTTCCGCGCGTTTCCATGCCATAGGTGCGGTCATTTTGGCCGATCCACTCGCCGACATAAGTAATGGGGATGAGCTGGCCGCCGTGCGTATGCCCGGAAAGCACCAGGTCGACGCCGGCCGCCGCCTCGTTTTCATAGTCGCCGGGCTGGTGATCCATGACGATGATGAACTTGCCGCGGTCAAGCCCGTGGACGAGCTCACCGATGGGCGCGCGCGCCGTACCGCGTGTATCCTCCGAAGCGTCCTGCCGGCCGACAATGTAAAAGCGGTCGTCCAAAAGCACGCTTTCGTCTTGTAGGACGGTCACGCCGTTTTTGCCGAGCTCGGCTATCAGGTCGTCGCCGTCATAACCGCGGCGGTCGTTGTTGAAATACCCTTTGTCGTGGTTGCCAAAGGAAAAATAAACGCCGTAAGTCGTTTGCAGCGTGCCCAACGCGGCGCAGGCCGCCTCCATATCGGCTTTGGAAGTGTCGTCGTCCACATAGTCGCCGGTGATGAGGACGACGTCGGGCGAAAGCGCCTGCATTTCGGCGACGTAGCGCGCAAACCCCTCGCCGTCGAAGGTCGTGCCGATATGGGAATCGGCAAAGTGAACGATGCGCAGACTGCCAGTCTCTTTGCCGGTTTCAACGGTATAGTCGGTTCGCCAGACGCGGTTGGCCAGCACCCACCCGGCGGACAGATAAACCGCCGTGACGGCAAAGGCCAGCGCGGCCGCGGCATTCCGGCCGGGCGAACGCCCGCGCAGCCGCCGAACGCACCAGAAAAGCAGGTCGCAGAGCAGCCAGAAGAGGACCAGGTGAATCATGCAGACAAGGGCGTTCATGCTCCCCATCGCCAGCCAGGCGGCGGCAAACAGCAGAACAACACACAGGACGCCGATGGCAAGCCGGCGCTTTTTGCTGCCCCCTGCAAGGGCTTTGACCGGGCCAAGCCGGTAAAACCGGCTGACCAGAAAGGCAAAAGCGGCCCCGGCCGCGGCCAGGACGGCGAGGAAAATAAAGACCCACAGCATTGCAAAACCTCCTGTTCAAAATGCGGGCGGCGCCTGCGGCAGATACAAAGGCCCCTGAAGCCGTCGGGCTTCAGGGGCTTTTGAAAAGCGGCAGTCTGCCGCGGCGCACCGGTTTGCCAAGGGACGATATGCCATTATAGCACGGGAAGCGGCATTCGGCAAGCGCAAAAAGGCGCGGATGCAGAGAAGGGCTTTGTATGATGTAAATGCCTTTGGCAGCCGAATGGCCCGGCCTTCGAAGCCGGGGCGCAGGGCGCTGAACCGCGCGTTCTTTAGTTGGTGCTGCTGATCTCCAGATAGTAGGTGCCGGGCATCAGGTCAAAGGAATAGGCCTTTGCGTCCTTGAATTTCTCGCCCTCACGAACCGAGGGGGAAGAACAGGTGCCGCTGTCGATGACATAGCCTTCCGCATCAAACAGCTGCCAGCTGATCCGGCAGGTTGCACCCTGGCCCGGGCCTTTGACATCGTAGATCTTCTCGCCGGAGAAGTAGAGATAAGCAGTCTGCTCAACCTGATGGGTATAATCTGAAATTTCATAGCGGAAATCCGTCACAGACCAGGTATTCTGGATCACGTCTCTGGAATTATAGAAGCTCAGGGTTTTGGGCAGGCTGTCCCGAAGGATAATCTTGACAGAGGCCTTTTTCACCGTCAGTCTGACGGTGTCGGACTTGCCGTCGGGCAGTCTGGCAGTAATCGTGGCGCTGCCCGGGGCGACGGCGGTCACCTTACCTGCGCCGTCCACCGTGGCGACGGAATTATTGTTGCTGCTCCAGGTAACTGTATTGTTGGTGTTGGCGTTGCCGGGCAGGACGGAGGCGGTCAGCTGAAGGGTATCCCCCGCGTCCAAGCTGGTCTGCCCCGCCTGAACAGAGATGCCGGTAGCCGGGATGGGGGCGGCGTTGACGGTGACGGCGCACTGGGCGGTCACACCGTTGGATGCAGTGGCCGTAATGGTGGCGGAGCCCTCCGCCACGCCGGTCACCTTCCCGGCGCCGTCCACGGCGGCGACGCCGGAATTGGAAGAGGTCCAGGAGATCGTCTTATTGACGGCGTTTTCGGGGCTGACGGAGGCGGTCAGCGCAGCGCTTCCCCCGGCGGTCAGGGTCAGCGCCGTCTGGTTCAGGCTGACGCTCTCTACCTGAATGACCTTCAGGGTGATGCTGCGGCGCAGAGCGGGAACCGCCATGCGCGAAACGATGGCGGCCACCGAGGCGCGGTCAATGGTGCTGTCGGGCGCAAAGACGCCGCGCGCGTCGTTGCCGGTCAGAATGCCCGCGCGGTAAAGCCGGTAAATATTGTCTGCGCCTTCGCTGCCGGCCGGAACGTCGGGAATGGCGTCGTCTTCGACGGTGTTCATGGCGGCCAGCGCCTCTTCGGGCAGCGCTTTGGCCAGAATGCCGGCAAACTGGCGGCGGGTGGCGTTGGCGTTATAGTTGCTGAACTGGCCGGCGGTGATGATGCCGTTGTTTACGGCATAATCGACATAAACGGCGTACCAGGGCGTGCCCTGCTCAAAGTCGGCCGCGCCGGTGTTGTACAGGCTGTGCAGACGGCAGGCCAGCGCCAGGGCCGATGCGATGGTGATGGGGCCGTTGGGGGCAAAGGCGGTGTCGCTGTCCCCTTTGACCAGCCCGAGCTCGTAGGCGGTCTGGACGCTTTCGGCGAACCAGCTGCCGGTCGGGACGTCGGTGAACTTGCCGGCCGGGTAGCTGTATGCTTTTTTAAAGTGATCCATGCCGCCGGCCGCCAGCGCGGCAGGGGGGCAGCACGACAGGACAAGCACACAGGCCAGAACTGCCGACAGAGCAGACGTCAGTTTTCTTCTCATGGTACAAAACCTCCTTATCAATTTTTCACGGTCCGGCGAGCGGCCCGCAAAAGGAAGACATGTTAGAACAGGGCCTTTTCATTTTCGGCAAAGAGCTTGTCGTTGATGACGTCCAGCGCCGTATGATGAAGCAGCCCGTAAAGGATGACGGCATCCCGCTTCTGCCTGGGGTGCAGCGGGGCGTAGGCAGCCTGGCGGAGCAGCGACTGGGTTTCGTCCAGCGTGGCTTCCAGCCCGATGCACAGGCAGAGAAGCCGGTCGCGCGAGGGGTTGCGGCGCCCGGAAAAAACCTGGTGCAGATAGACCTCGCTCATTTTTGCGATGCGCGCCAGAGCGGCCTTTGAAATATTTTTTTGTTCGAAAATTGCCTGGAGCTGTTCGGCCACGCTCTGGTCGACAAAACATTCGCAGTTATCATGAATGTATAAATCAATATCAGGCGCGCTCATCAGCTCCTGGTGCAGATCGTCGGTGGATTTGCTGCGCACAGAAATCATCTCTTTGCTTTTTTAAATTCTTTACTTTTAATAAAAAATGCTGTAATATTTACTTTACAGGATTTTGAAACAAAAAACAATAAGCTCGCTGCATAGTGTTTGAGGAAATAACAGACTTTGGAGTGGTTGCCGTGTACGAGTGGCTTTTACAGGAGCTGGCGGAAAAATTTGAACAGGTCCGGCTGCTAAAGCAGAGTCCCCGGGGCAGCGTCCAGCTGATTTGCCACAGGGCGAGCGGGAGGAAATTGATTTTGCGGCAATACACCGGAAACGCCGAGGTTTACAGGCATCTTTTGGACGTTGACTGCGCCAACCTGCCGCGCATTTTCGAGGTTGCGGAGAAAAACGGCGAAAATATCATACTGGAAGAGTTTATCGAGGGCGATACGCTGAGCTCCCTGCTCGAGGGCGCTCTTTTTTCGCCTGAGGAGACCCGGCAAATCGTCATGCAGCTGTGCCGGGCGCTGTGGGTGCTGCACTCCATGGCGGCGGTCCACCGCGACATCAAGCCGGAAAACGTCATTCTGCGCGGAGCGGACGCTGTGCTTATCGATTTTGACGCTGCGCGGCTCCATAAGCCTGAAAACGAAAGCGATACCCAGATTCTGGGCACTACCGGCTTTGCCGCGCCCGAGCAGTACGGCCTTTCGCAGTCTGACGTCCGGACGGATATTTATTCGTTGGGCATCCTTATCAACGTCATGCTGACGGGCCAGCACCCGTCGAAAAGAATGGCCGACGGCCGGCTGGGCCGGGTGGTCGAGCGCTGCACCCGCGTCAGCCCGCAGCGGCGTTATAAAAATGTTCTGCGTCTGATGGAGGCAATTTGATATGCAGGAAGCAGGGAAAAGCTGCCCACACTGCGGCGCGCCCCTTCATGAAGGGGCGTCCTTCTGTCCAAACTGCGCGCAAAGCGTCAACAGGCGGGACGAGCCGAAAATCCCCCGGCCCGTGTGGAAAAGATCGGTGCGTGCGGCCGCGGCTTTTCTGACGCTGGCCGTTCTTTTGCTGGGCGTTTGGCTCTGCCGCCGTCCGCGGACTTATGACGGTATGGGCGAAGTGATTTATACGGATCGGGACGGTGATTACCAGCTTTGTATTGCCTGGGCCGACACCCCTTTTACCCCTATGACAGATCGCTACAGCACCGCCCAGCTGGATTACGATTACCGTTACCCGGCCCTTTTTTATATCAACCATGTGGAGAGCGACACACATGCCGCCGAAACCTTTTTGCAGAAGGTGGACAGCATCACCGCCGAGGTAACACAGCCGGATCAGCCCCTGAGCATCAGCTGTACCCAGCCGCAGCGGGAAACGTCGTATATTCCCGATGCCGCCGCCATCAGCTATGTAGACTTTAACGTAGGCGAGGCGGGGGAGTATACAGCCCAGCTTGTGTTTACGGTGACCATGAAAAACGGCGACGTCATCCGGGTCCGGCAGAATCATCACTTTGAAAGCATCAACACCTACACCTATACCCCCGAGGACACCCCCATGGGGACGATAGAAGAGCTTCAGGCCCTGATAAACAGGATAGACGAAACGGTGGAAGAGGGGGCGGTGGTCAACGTCTACCTTCCCCCGGTGACCTATGAAGGCGGGCTGGTGCTCGAGGGGCGTTCCGTCAATCTCATCGGCAGCCAGGACGGCCGGACCGTTTTTACCGGCACCGTCCGGGTGAGCATGAACCGCTCCTGGATCTGCGAGTTTGAAAACATTGACTTCACCGGCCCGGGCAGCGGGGTGGGCATATCCGCCGCGGCCAGGGTTCACCTCATCGGGTGCGGCGTCACCGGCTGGAAGACGGGGGTGCTGGCCTACGGCACATCCTGGGTCTGGGCCATAGAAAGCCGGTTTGAAAACAACGAGGTGGGCTTTCACTTCAACAGCGACGGCAGCAATGTCAGCAATATTCATTACAGAGACAACATTTTTACGGGAAACGGCACAGGGCTTTTGCTGGAGCAGGTACCCACGGACATGACTTTATATTTTGAAAACAGCCGTTTTTCCGGCAACGGAACCGACATCGACAACCGCTGCGGCCAGGACCTGGATCTTTCAGAAGCCGTCTTCGAATAAAGCCGCGCGGCAGTTGCCTGCCGGCTGTGAATAGGAACCCCCCGGCAAAGCCGGGGGTTCTTCATAGACGGGCAAAGCCCTATGTTACTAGCAGGCGCGTCCCGTCGCGCAAATACGGTCTGCCAGCCGCGAGAGATTTGTTACTTGCTACCCGTGAACGGGTTTATTTAGAAGTTCCCCATCGTCAGCTGTTCTCCAGCCTTGTCCTCATCCAACTGATGCCGGATATATTCCTCAATCTTTTTCGCATTCTTTCCTGCGGTGTCTACGTAATAGCCTCGACACCAAAATTCTCGATTCCTATACTTATACCGCAATTCCGGGTACTTCTCGTAGATCATTAAACTGCTCTTTCCCTTCAGATACCCCATAAAACTTGACACCGCAACTTTCGGAGGAATTTCCACCAGCATATGCACATGATCCGGACATACTTCTGCCTCAATGATCTTGATCTTTTTCCAGTTGCACAGCGTCCGTAAAATTTCTCCAATTTCACGCCGCTTCTCTCCATAGAATACTTTCCTCCGGTACTTCGGCGCAAATACAATATGATACTTGCAATTCCACTTCGTATGCGATAAACTATTTAAGTCATTCATCGTAATGACCTCCCTTTGCTTTTGGGATGCAGTTGGCAGACCGCACTCTTATTCTAAGCAAAGGGAGTTCTTTTTTCTACATCATTGCCATAAGGCTTCTTTTGAACCACTCGCCTAGCGAGTGGTTTTCTTATACAGAAAAACGCGCAGACCCTCAGCGGGTCTGCGCGTTTTTTGTTTGCAGGGACAGCTGATTCAGAATACGCACCATCAGCGCGGTGCGCTTAAAGGGGGTCATAAGATAAAGCCCGTCGGTAAAGGGGGCGATTTCCCGCGCGATGCGGGCGGAAATCCGAACGGCCAGCTCTTCGGCTTCGGCGCGGTCTTTGCCCGCATACAGCCCGACAATCTCGTCGCAAATCCGTATGCCTGCAATTTCGTTGCGGAGAAAACAGGCGTTTTTGTGGCTGACAATGGGGAGAATGCCGCCCAGGATATGGCCGTGCAGGACCTCGCGGGCCCGCTTCAGGTTTTCAAGCGCCTGGCGGGACAGCACCGGCTGGGTCAAAAACCCGGCGGCGCCGCCGGCTTCCTTTTCGCGCGCCAGCGCAAGCTGTACGTCAAAGTTTTCAACATTGAGATTGAGAGCGGTGAAAATGCGGAAGGGGGTGCGCAGCACGGTTTCATTGAGGCCGCTGACGTAGCGGGTCAGCTTGCGCGAGTTGAAGTTGAAAACGCTTTTGACCTCGTCGCGGTTTTCGGTGGGGACCGGGTCGCCGGTGACGAGCAGAACGTTGTGGATGTGCTCGATGGACAGCCCGAGCAGCAGCGCTTTGGTGGCGTTGAGATTGCGGTCGCGGCAGGCCAGATGGGGCAGCGGTTCGACCCCGAGCTCGCGCTTGATTTTGCAGGCGAGCAGGCTGCTGTCCGCCCGGGGACGGCCGATGGGGTTGTCGGCGATGGTGATGACGTCGGCCCCTGCGTCCCGCAGCGTCCGGATACCGTCGGTGAAAAAGTCGATATCGTCGTCGGCGGGCGGGTCGAGTTCGACGGCGACGACCCGCTGCCCGCTGTCCAGCTTTTCGGCCAGCGGGTTGGCGTGGGGGACGGGGCGGGATTCTGCGCTGTGCACGGGCTGTGCCGGCAGGGAAAAGAATGGCTGCGGCGCGGCCAGCGCGCGGGCGGCCTGGGCGATGTGCGCGGGCGTGGTGCCGCAGCAGCCGCCCACGATGGACGCGCCGGCCTGCGCTATCTGCGCCAGCTTGCGGCCAAAATAATCGGGCGTGCCCTGAAAAACGGTCCGCCGGCCGAGCACGGTGGGGTACCCGGCGTTGGGCATGACGGAAAGGGTGGCGCCGTCTGTGTCCAGCCTGCGGATGTATTCCAGCAGATGGTGGGGGCCGGACACGCAGTTGAAGCCCACCGCGTCCACCCCGTCGAGCGCGGCGGTGCGCCGGAACAGCGTTTCACCCGGGTAGCCGTCCCGGGTCATGCCGTCAAAGGACACGGCAAAGGAGACGATGAGAAAAGCGTCGGGGCAGCGGGATTTTATATGCTGCGCCAGCTCGGCGATGCCCTCATCATGGGGCAGGGTTTCGGCCAGAAAGCACCGGATGCCCTGCGCAAGAAACAGGTCGGCCTGCCGGCAGTAATTTTCCGCCCGGCAAAGCCCCTTTTCCTCGGGCGCAGGGCCGATGTCGGCAAATACATAGGCGCCGCGGGGCGCCGCGCAGTCGGACGCCAGGCGGCAGGCCGCTTCGACAATGGCGCGCGCCAACCCGTCCTGGCCCTGGGCAATGTCGGCGCCGACGGTAAAGGTATTGGTTTTGACGGCGCGGCAGCCGGCGTCCAGATAGGCGCGGTGGATGGCGGCGATTTCTTCCGGGCGGGTGAGGTTGGCCAGCTCGCAGCGCTCGCCCGCCCGGCCGGGCAGGGACGCGAAGCAGGTGCCCATGGCCCCGTCAAAGAGCAGGGGCGTATTTTCTTTCAGATAAGCGCGAATTTCTGTCATTCCAGGACCTTCCTTGCAATTTCCACAGATTGCCGTGCGTCTTTGGAATAATGATCCGCGCCGATGCGGCGGGCATATTCCGGCGTGACGACGGCGCCGCCGACAAAAATCACCGGCGGATAGGGCAAAGCGCGCAGCTGACGAACCGTTTCTTCCATGGCGGGCAGCGTGGTCGTCATCAGCGCAGACAGGCCGACCAGCCGGATATTCTGTTCTGCCGCGGCCTGTACAATAACGTCGGGCGGCACGTCGCGGCCCAGATCCAAGACGTCGTAGCCATAATTCTCCAATACGGTTTTGACAATGTTCTTGCCGATGTCGTGAATGTCGCCGTGGACTGTCGCGACAAGGAGCCGGCCTTTTTGCACAGATTCGCCGCCTTTTTCGGCGATCGAGGCCCGGATGACCTCGAAAACGGCCTGCGCTGCCTGCGCAGCGCTGAGAAGCTGGGGCAGGAAGACACTGCCGCGCTCATACCCCTCGCCGACCCGATCCAGGGCGGGAATCAGGCGGCGTTCGACGAGCGCGAGCTCGCTTTCCGACTCCAGGGCTTTTTCGGCCAGACGGCCGGCGTCGCTTTTCAGCCCGCGGATAATGGCGTCTTCCAGCGTCAGCCCGTCCGCTGCGGTAGCGGCGGACCGCTCGGGCGCGTCCTGCCCGGCGAAACGGGAAAGATAGGCGCTGCACTGCGCGTCCTCACCCGAAAGGACGCGGAAGGCGGCCACGGCGTCGAGCATGTCCTTCTGGTTGGGATTGAGAATGGGCAGAGTCAGCCCGTTGGCCAGGGCCTGCACCAGAAAGTTTTGGGTGATGAGAGACCGGTTGGGCAGGCCGAAAGAGACGTTGGAGACGCCCAGAACGGTTTGCAGGCCCAGCTTGCAGCGCACGTCGCGCACCGCCCTGAGCGTTTCCACCGCCTGTTCCTGCTGGGCGGAAACGGTCAGGGTCAGGCAGTCGATCCACACGTCCTCGGGGGGAATGCCGTAGGATGAAGCGGCGCCGAGAATGCGCCGGGCAATGGCCAGCCGTTCGCCGGCCGTTTGGGGAATGCCGTTTTCGTCCAGCGTCAGCCCCACAACGCAGGCGCCGTATTTTTTGACGATGGGGAGGATCTGCGCCAGCACTTCGGGCTTTCCGTTGACAGAGTTGACCGCCGCCTTGCCGTTATAAACCCGCAGGCCGGCCTCGAGCGCGTCGGGGTTGGACGAATCGAGCTGCAAGGGCAGCGTGACGGCGCTTTGCAGTTTTTTGACAACCCGGGGAAGCATAGAAACCTCGTCCACACCGGGAAAACCGACGTTGACGTCGAGAATGTCGGCGCCCGCATCCTCCTGCTGGAGGGCGACGTCCAGAATATAGTCGAGGTCGTCCTGAAGCAGCGCCTGTTGAAAGCGTTTTTTTCCCGTGGGGTTGATGCGCTCGCCAATGATGCGCACGCCGTCGAGCAGCAGGGGCCTGACGGGGGTGCAGACAAAGCCGCCGCCGGCGGGGCGGCGGGGGGCGGGGGCTTTGTCCGCCAGAACGCTCTTCAGCTGCCGGATATAGGCGGGCGTAGTGCCGCAGCAGCCGCCCAGAATGGTGGCGCCGGCTTTTATACAGGGAATCAGGGCGGCGGCAAAGGCTTCGGGATCCATGCTGTAATGGCCGTCTATCGGGTCGGGTAGGCCGGCATTGGGCTTGGCGATGACGGGCAGGCGGGTGTTTTTGCACAGCTCCCGCACGAGCGGAGCCAGCAGATCGGGACCCAGGGAGCAGTTGAGGCCGATGGCGTCGGCCCCCAGCCCTTCCAGCGTGCGGGCCATAGAGGGGATGGTACAGCCGGTAAAGGTGCGGCCGCCCGCTTCAAAGGACATGGTGACAAAAACCGGCAGGGCGGTCTTTTCCTTGACGGCCAGCAGCGCCGCTTTTGCTTCATACAAATCGGTCATGGTCTCAATGACGGCAAGGTCGGCGCCCGCCTGCGCGCCCGCCTCTGCAACTTCGCAGAACAGCGCGTAGGCGCGTTCAAAAGACAGGGTGCCCATCGGTTCCAAAAGCTCGCCCAAAGGGCCGATGTCAAGGGCCGCCAGGGCATTTGGGCCGGCGGCCCGCTTGGCGGCGGCGACGGCGGCCGATACGACGTCCCGGACGCTGCGGCCGGTGCGGGCCAGCTTGAGGGCATTGGCGCCGAAGGTATTGGCGTAAATCACCTGGCTGCCGGCGGAGATATATTCTTTATGAACAGAGTCTACCAGCGCCGGATCCGTAAGGCTCAGCAGCTCCGGGCATCCGCCGGGGGGCAGGCCCCGCTGCTGTAAAACGGTGCCCATTGCGCCGTCCAGGATCAGGAACTTATTCGCGGGAAGATCGATTTTCACAATGCTTTCCTCCTTTGCGCAGCGTGCAGGTCTGCCGCATTTGGCAGTAGGAGCAGCCGCGGATGCGGGCCATTTGGGGCCGGTCGGACAGGCCGATGACGGCAGTGACCGATTTGACAGGGTTGAGCAAAAGGCTTTCAGTGACGTAAAGCCCCAGCCGACGCGGCGTATCCAGGGCGGCGCAGACGGCGGGCTGTAAAGACAGCGGCAAATCCCCATAGCCGGGGCTGAACCGGTCGGTGAGGTAAAGGCCGGGAAATCGGGCGGCGATTTCCCGCTCGGCGGCGTCGCAGCCGTTCTCCACCAGGGCGCTGCCGCAGGCGTCGACAATGACGGCGCGGGCCATGTCGCGCGCCTGCACCGCCGCAAGACGCGCGTCAAAGGCGCTGCCCAGGGTGCAGGCGAGCAAAACGGCACGGCCGCATTCGGCCAACATCTTCCCGGCAGTGCCGCCGGTCAGCGTCAGAGCCGCGCCGCGCAGGCTGATGCAGTCTGCGCTGAACTCCAAATCGAACACTTTATATACATAGCGCGGCCGTATGGCCGCAGCCAGAGCCTGCGCCGCATCAGACACCTGCCGCCGCAGGCTGTCGGGGGCATTTTGCCCCGCGCCCAGGTAGCGCAGGGCTTCGTCAACGGAGACGAGCAGAAAAATCACCGCCTTTTGACCGGGAGAGAGGAAGCGTTTGTTATTCCCGCAAAAAAATAAACGCCCGTCTCCTATACTTTATAGAAGACGGGCGGCAAACCCGTGGTACCACTTCTTTTCGCCCCGGCAGCAACCGGAGCCTCGTTGCGGGCGCCTGCGCAGCGCCCTGTGCTGTAACGGGCATACCCGCCGCGCCCTGGCTGCCGCCTCGGGCGCGATGCTCCGGAGCCATCTTCCCCTGCACTTTGCCTGCTCCCTTTCAGCCGCCGGAAGCTCTCTGTAAAGCAAAAAACAGGGTACTCTTTCCTTCATCGCAGTTCCATTATTCAAACACCGCCATTATAGCCGAAACAGGCGCGAAAGTCAAGGAACAAAAGGCCTGCGGCCCGGCAGCGTGAACAGCGTGAAAATAATCTCTTGCCAACGCAATTGCAGCGGCATATAATAGAAAAAAGCGCAGTATAAATGAGAAAAATATGGGGGGAAGAGGTGTTCTCAATGTCGCTTAAGGACAAACTGACGTCGCTTTTGTTTGGCTCGCAGCATCATCCGTTATCAAACGAAGAAGACGGTGCAGAGCAACAGTATACGGCGGAAGCAGCCCCGGAAAACCCGGAAGCAGGCGATCCGAACCCGGCTCTGCTGGAGCTGCCGGCAGAGCACCCTATTTATCAGCTTTACAACCTGCGCCGGACGGAAACGGGGTATCTTCCCACGCCCCGCCTTTGTCTGGACGAGGACAAAGACCTGCCTGCGGACATGATGCGGCGCGAAACGAACCGGCTGAGAGTGACGCTGAGCAGCATGTGCAACGCACGGCTGAAACAGGCCAGGGACAAGGACAAGCGCGGAAAAAGCGGGAAGAAAAAGGAAGAGGAAGCGGACGGCGATCCGCTGGCTTTGGACGCGTCGCCGCAGTTTTTCCTTTCCGCAGACAAATTGTATGCCTGGGTCATTGTATTCCCACCTGTGGGAGCGGGGGAGGAATTGAACCGGGAAATGCTCTATCAGGCGCTGGTAGTACAGGGAATTACCTATGGGGTGGACACGCATCTGGTCGATCGGCTGTCCCGCGACGAGAAGAAATATTTCCATATGTTTTTGATTGCCAAAGGAAAACCCGCCTTTGACGGGGCCAACGGCAATATTGTGGATTACTTTCCCAGGACAGTCGTGCGCACGCTGGAGGTTGACGAGTTTGATAAGGTGGACTATACTGCCCTCAACCTGATTCATAACGTCAAACAGGGGGAGGAAATTTGCCGCCTGATCAAGCCGACAGAAGGTGAACCGGGCCGGACGGTGCTGGATCAGGAGATTCCGGCCAAAAGCGGAAAGGCTGTGCCCTTGCCAAAGGGGCGAAACACGGAAATCAGCGAGGACGGTATTTTGCTGCTGGCATCCATTGCGGGCGACGTGGAGTTTACCGGGCGCAGCTTCCAGGTAAAGCCGGTGCTTGATATTCCGGGCAATGTGGATTTTTCTACAGGGAATATCAATTTCTTGGGGGACGTCAATATTCGCGGCGATGTGCTCAGCGGATTCACCGTTCGGGCAATGGGCAATATTCAGGTCGCCGGCGTGATAGAGGCCGGCAGCACGGTCGAGGCCGGCGGCGATTTAATCGTAGTCAAGGGCATTTTGGGCGACGGGAATTCCATTATCCGCGCACACCGCAGCGTTTTTTCCAAGTATATAGAAAACTCCACCATTTATGTGCGGGAAAACTTACAGACCGACTGTATCCTCAACAGCCAGATCTACAGCGACGGAGAGGTTCTGGTCCGCTCCGGGCGGGGAACGATCATGGGGGGACGGGTGTGGGCAGCCAAAAAGGTCAGCGCCATGATTGTGGGCGCCCGCTCGGAGTGCAGAACGTCTATCGCGCTGGGCGGCCTGCCGTGTACCAATTTTGAGCGCGAAATCGTACAGCAGGAGCTGAAAATGCTGGAAATGGATCTGGAGAAGGTAGAGTGCCAGCTGGACAGCCCCGGAAAATCAGGGCTTTTGGACAAAACCCGGGCCAAGCTGGCCGTAACCGAGCTGAAGCTGCGGCAGCTGGAGGGTGAATTGGCGGATATCAAAATAGAGGCCGAAGGAAAAAACAACGGACGCCTGGAGTGCGGCATTGCTTATCCGGGGACGGAAATCAACTTTGGAGACGAAATGCTCCGCTTGCGGCACGAGTCCCGGCAGTGCGTTGCCACACTGGTGCAGGGGGAAATTGTGCTGACATAGTCCGGTATCAAAGATTTGGCAGAAAGGAGACGGCTTGTGAATCTGACAATGCCCCGGGAAAACCTGGAAGAAATTTTTGACCAGATAATCCGCGAAATTACAAAGCAGGCGGTTGGAATCGACCTTCACCGCAGCAAAAGCGCGCTGGACGGCGAGCTGTTTACCGTGTACATTGCTTTTCAAAAGGGATTTCGCACTAGCTTATCTTTGTGCGCGGAGCGCTCCGTGTTCGTTCAGTTTGCCCGGTATATGATGCAGCAGGATGATATCGGGTATCAGGATATGGAAGCCGTTGCAAAAGAATATTTTAACGTGCTGTGCGGCCACATCGCTGCACGGCTGTTTCAGAAGGTAAAGATACCCGCCCGGTTCAGTGTACCGGCTTTTTATGCGGGCAGGTATGCGCCAAAGGATTATTCGGAACACATTGTCCTTACATATTCCAGCAATGAAAATAAAAATGTACAGCTGGTTCATTATGTCCCTTTGGGGGAACAGGCTGTGCCAGCGTCAACAGAAAGAGGGAACTGATGTATGAAAAAACAGCTGATGGTCGTAGACGATTCCCGGGTGATGGAGCTGCAGATCTGCAAGCTGCTGGAGAATTCCGAATACGAGGTGGCCGCCTACTGTGAAAACGGCGAGGAAGCCATCGAACGTTACGAGGAAGTCCGGCCGGATGTCGTGACAATGGACATCATCATGCCGGGCATCGACGGGTTGGAGGCAGCGCAGGCCATTCTGGAAAAGCATCCGGATGCGAGAATCATTATGGTATCGTCGCTCGCTTATGACGATACGATCAACGAGGCAGACGCCATCGGCACAAAGGGCTTTCTGTATAAGCCCATTGACCGGGAAAGCCTTTTGAGCGCGCTGGAAAAGGCGATGGCTTAGCACAGACACAACAAAAAAATGCTGGCGAAATACATACGCCGGCATTTTTTGCTTTTTTAAAGGCTTTTTCAAAAGGGCGCCGGGCTTCAGCGCAGAATGCCCGGGCCTGCCAGATAATACTTCTGCTGCATGAGATGGGGTACGCCGATGGGCCCGCCGCAGGGGTACTTCTGGGTGCTGATGCCCATTTCACCCCCCAGGCCGAATACCGTGCCGTCGGTCAGGCGGGTCGAGGTATTGTGGCAGACGACGTTGGCTTCCACTTCGGCCAGAAAGCGCGCGGCGCGGCCGCTGTCCTCGGTGACGATCGATTCGGTGTGCGGCGTGCGGTAGCGGTTGATATGGTCAATGGCTTCGTCCAGGCTGTCGACCAGCCGGACGGCCAGCATAGGGGCAAAGTATTCCTGCGCCCAGTCGTCTTCTCCGGCCGGTTCCATGCCGGGACAAAGAGCGCGCGCCCGCGGACAGCCGCGCAGGGATATGCCGGCCGCTTCCAGCGCCTGCGCCAGGTGCGGCAGGTGCGTTTCGGCCCAGCCGCTGTGGACCAGAAGGGTTTCGGCGGCGTTGCAGGCCAGCGGACGGGGAACCTTGCTGTTGAGGACAATGGCCTCGGCCATATCCGGGCGCGCCGATTCGTCAATGAAAATGTGGCAGTTGCCCGGCCCGGCCCCCAACACAGGGACGGTGGCTGCCCGGCGGACGGCGTCCAGCGCCTGGTAGCCGCCGCGGACGATGAACAGGTCGACCAGGCGGTCCTGCTGCGCCAGCGAAAGGGTCAAATCCCGATCATCGCGGGAAAAGAGAGTGATAGCGTCTGCGGGCAGGCCGGCGTCGCACAGCCCCTGCCGCAGCAGCGAGACGACGGCCTGATCGGTGCGGGCGCAGAGGGGGCTGCACCGCAGCGCCAACGCGTTGCCGGTGCGCAGGCAGAGCGCCGCCCCGTCGGTGACCACACTGGGCCGGGCCTCGTACAGCAGGGCGATGACGCCCAGGGGGAAAAGCCGTTTTTCACGGCGCAGGCCGTCGGGCCGGTATTCGCTCTCCAGCAGCTGCCCCACGGGGTCGGCGTAGGCGGCGGCTTGGCGCAAAAAGGCGGACATGGCCTGTATATCGCCTGCCGACAGGGTCAAAATGCCGACGCGCCGGGCGTCGGCATTTCCGGCGCAGGCCGCCTGCACATCGGCTCGGTTGGCCTGCAAAACCGTTTCTGCTCCGGCGCTCAGCCGATTGGACATGGCGAGCAGCGCTTCGGTGCGCTGCCGGGCGGGCGCCTGGGCCAGCCGGCGTGAAGCTTCTTTAACGGCGCAGAGCTGCCTGTGTTCTTCGAGCGTCATGAAGGATCCCTCCTGTTGAAAAAATCATAGGCTGCGAGCAGGTCGCGGCTGTAGGGGTGAGAGGCGCTGGAGCGAAAACCGGCAAAGCGCGCCTGCTCGACGATTTTCCCCTGCCGCATGACGGCGATGCGGTCCCACCGCGCATAGGAGAAATCCACATCGTGCAGAATGACGAGCAGGCTGACGCCCTTTTCGTCCTTAATGCGGTTGAGCAAATCAAAGACGTCGAGGCCGCTCTGGCGGTCGAGCATTGCGGTTGACTCGTCGGCGATGATGAGGCGGGGCAGGGGCATGAGCGCCCGCGCGATGCAGACCTTTTGCCGCTGGCCGCCCGACAGCTCGCCCAGCGGCCGATCGAGGAAATCGGACAGGCCGACATAGAAAAGCGCATCTTCGGCCGGCAGAAAGGCGCGGCCGCGGCGGCGGCAGATGCGCGCCGGTTCGTCCAGCGCCCTGCGGACGGTAAAGCCCGGATCGAGCGCGCCGTAGGGGTCCTGAAAAATGTATTGAATGCCGGCGCACTGGTCAAAGGAGCGGCGGCGGCACAGCGGCGCGAGCGGCCGGCCATCGAGCAGCACGCGGCCCCGGTCGGGGGCCAGTACCCCGGCGGCGATCTTGGCCAGCGTCGTTTTGCCGCTGCCGCTTTCGCCGGCAAGAACCAGGCTTTCGCCGTCGGCCAGCTCCAGCGTCACGTCGTCTGCGGCGCAAAGGCTGCCGTAATGCTTGTGAATGTGTTCCAGCGTCAGCATAAGCGCATCCTTTTCAGTGTATTACAGTTCGACAATGCGATCGGCCGCGCGCTCGAGCAGCGGGCGGCTGTGCGCCACCATCAGGACGGCGGCGCGGCTTTTAAGATGATCAAGAAAATCGACGATATCCCGCAAAGTGATAAGGTCAATGGCGGACGACGGCTCGTCCAGCACCAGCAGTTCCGGTTTTTTGAGCGCGCACAGCAAAAGGACCATCCGCTGCTGTTGGCCGCCCGACAGGCCGCCGGGGCGGCGGGAAAGCAGGGATTCGTCGAGCCGCAAGCGCGCCAGCAGCCCGGGCAGATCGGCGTCGCTTTCGGCAAGACCGTTGCCGCGCAGAACCAGGCGCACATGCGCGCGCAGCGTCAGTTTGGGGTTGAGCGCAGCCTGCGAAAACTGCGGGCAGTAGCTGACCCGGCGGTAAAGCGCGGGGCCGGGCGGGGGCAAGGGCGCGCCGCCCAGCAGCGCGCATCGATAGGAGACGCGGCCGGGAAAGGCCGTGCCGAACAGCGATTCCAGCAGGCTGGTTTTGCCGCAGCCGCTGGGGCCGAACAGGCCGACCAGTTCGCCCCGGGCGACATGAATGTCCGGATAGGCAAGGGTCGGCCCGTCGGGGTAGGCGATGCGGTAGTCTTCAAGCACAAGCATGTCACTTTTCCTCCGTCACCAGCAGCGCCAGACTGACGACAAATATAACGACGGCCGCAACCGGCGGAACAAGATACCACAGAAAGGTGTTGTCGTAGTACAGGTTTTCATAATCCATGGCGGCGCGGATGAGCTTGCCCCACGTTTTGGCCAGCGGATCCCCGACGCCGAAAAAGGCCAGCGTGGTTTCGTACAAAACCGCTTTGTTGCATTGCAGGACAAAAAAGGCCTGTAATGAAGGCAAAACGTCGGGCAGCAGCTTGCGCGCGACGTCGAGAACGCTGCCCTTCATCATCAGCGTGTACTGCACCCGGCTGCCGCCGATACAGTCCTTGATGCGGCCGCGGATGATTTTAAAGACGCGCGGCCACGAAAAGAGGACGATGACGAGAACGGTGTTGCCGGTGGTCGGGGCGGCAAAGACGGCTACGAACATGATGACGACCAGTTCGGGCACGATGAGAAAAAGGTTGGCAAAGGCGGTCAGAAGCCCGTCGGCCGCGCGGCCCAGATAACAGGCGCAAAAGGCCAGCAGCGCCCCCAGCAGGGTGGAAAGCGCGCCGGAGACCAGCGCCAGCGCCACGCTGACGCGGAAGCCGTTGAGCAGAAGGGAAAAAATGTCGTGCCCCATCTCGTCGGTGCCGAGCAGGTGCCCGGCGCCGGGGGGCAGCAGCGCCGGGTGGCTGAAATCGTCCGCAGAATAGGGCATGACAAGCGGGGCCAAAAGGGCGGTCAGCAGGTAAAAGAGCAGAATGGCCAGGCAGATCCGCTTGCGAAGGGAAAGGCGGCGCAGCCGCAAGAGCATATGCATCACCGTCCCCTCAGCTCGTCCGCACATGGCGGGAAAGCAGCAGCTCGAACACCAGATTGACAGCGATGCCGTACAGGCAGGAGACGAGCAGAATGCCCTGCATCAGCGGGTAATCGCGGTAGCTGGTGGCGTTTTTCAGCAGCTGGCCCAGTCCGGGGTAGGAAAAGACCGCTTCGACAAACATGGAGCCCATGATGCACAGAACGGCCTGAATGTTGAGCTTACCCAGAAGATCGGGCACGATGTTTTTGACGACAAAGCGGAGTTTGATTTGCCGGGGCGCAATGTTCAGGTAGCGGGCAAAGGCCACATAGGGGGCCTGTTTGACGCGCAGCGTGCTGTTATAGGCAAAAATGGCGATGGAAGGGATTTCGGACAGCGTCAAAACGATAAGGGGTAGAGCCATGTGCGCCAGCACGTCGGCGGCATACCCCGGCTGGCCGGGCAGAAGGCCGGGCGTCACCGCGCCGGTGGCGGGGAAAAGCCGAAGCCGGTAGGCCAAAAGCATCTGCGCCACAGCGGCCAGCAGAAAGGTGGGCACCGCCTGCACCGCCAGAAGCGGCGGGAGCATGAGCGCGCCGCGGCCGTGCCGCCAAAGACCCAGCAGAACGCCCAGAAGCGTGCCGAACACGGTGGCGAGCGCCAGAGCCGACAGCGACAGTAGAAGCGTCCAGCGCGCGGCGCCCCAAATGCGTTCGGCAACCGGCGTCTTGTAAAAAAAGGAGTACCCCAGGTCAAAGCGCGCCAGGTGCGAAAGGTAGCGGGCAAACTGCTGGGGCAGCGGCAGAGTGGGGGAGTAATACGCTTCGAACTGCTCGAGCGCAGCCAGCGGCACCCCGTTGCCATAGCCGCTGCCGTCGCCGGCAAGGGTGGAAAGCGGGCTGCCCGGAATGAGGCGCGGCAGAAAGAAGCTGATGAGAAGAACCAGAAAAAGGAACAGGACGTACTTGAAAAGGATCAGGCCGAGCCGTTTGGCGCGCAAGGGCTTCACCGCCTTTTAAAGGGGATTGATTAAATCGGGCGCAGAAGACGGGCACGGACAGCGGCAAAAATCATTTTTGCCGCTGTCCGTGCGCCGCGGCCCCACCGGGCCGCGGCAAAGACACAGAAAGGGGGGACTACTCGGCTTTCCAGGTTCCGGTGGCGAGAATGATTTTATTGTACAGATAGGGGACGCCTTTGGAAATGCCGTCGGCCGTGTAGTAAAAGCCGTCGAACACCGAACGATTGTAGGCGGAAGCGTTGCTCTTGAAATAAAGCGACAGCGTGGGCAGCTCGTCGGCGACAATGACCTGAAGCTGGTCGACAAGCTCTTCGCGCTTTGCCTGGTCGATTTCCTGTAAAGACTGGGCAAACAGGGCGTCAAATTCGCTGTTCTGCCAGCGGGCGCCGCCCTGGGTGGTGACCTTGGAAGCGCCGCTGGTGTCGGTGGCTAGGGCGGCCAGGTACTGCGGGTCACCGCCGAAATTGCCGTGGCCGTTGGCGGCCAGGGTAAAGCTGCCATCCTGAATGAGCGATTTGACGGTGCTGTCGTCGGCGGCCTTGACGGTCAGCTCGATGCCGACTTCACCCAGCCAGGACTTAAGCAGTTCGGCCAGCGCTTCGTCAGAGTCCGAAATGAGCAGCTCGTACGACATGGGCGCGCCGCCGAACTCCAGAATGCCGTCGCCGTCGCTGTCCGAAGCGCCGGCCCCGGCCAGCAGGGCTTTGGCTTTTTCAACGTCCTGCTCGTACACGGTCACGTTGCTGTTGTACCACGGCGATTCGGGGTGGACAAACCCGGCCGTGCCGGGCAGGCCGGCGCCGCCAAAGGCTTTGTCGACAATTTCCTGGCGGTTGATGGCGTAAGAAATGGCCTGGCGCACGTCTTTGTTGGCCAGCGCCGCATTGTCGAAATTAAAGTACAGGCGCGAGACCCACAGGCTCTGGCCCTGCAAAACGGTGATGTTCTCGGTGCCTTCCAGACTGAGCGCCTGCTTGTAGCTGGTCGTCGTCGCAGCGTCGATTTCGCCGTTTAAAAGGGCGGTCTTGGGGTCTTCATAGGGCGACAGAATCAGGCGGTCGACCTGCACGTCGCCATAGAAATAGTTGGGGTTTTTGATATAGGTGTAAACGCCGGTGTCGGCGTCGTAATTTTCCAGCATCATGGGGCCGGTGCCGACAAAGGCGTCGGGCTCGGAATAAGTGGTGGGGTCCTCTACTTTTTCGTAAACGTGCTTGGGAAGCATGGGCAGGTTGGCCGCAACGTCGGCGATAAAGGCGACGTAAACGTCGTTGAGTTCGACCTCGACGGTCAGTTCGTCGACAACGCGCGTTTCCTTGACGTTGGAGGTCGACACCCAGCTGTACGGGTGCTCTGTCATATAGTCGAAGGTGAACTTGACGTCTTCGGCGGTAAAGGGCGTGCCGTCGTTAAAGGTGACGCCGGGGCGCAGCTTGAAGGTATAGGTTTTGTTGTCGTCAGACACCGTGTAGCTTTCGGCCAGATAGTTGAAAAAGCCCTTGTCGTCCTTCCAGACCAGCGTGTCAAAGATGTACTGGACGACGGCGTAGCCCGCGCCTTTGGGCGAGGACAGGTACGGGGCGGGGGAGCCGGCGTTGGACATGGAGTCCATGCGCAGAACGCGCTCGGCAGGCTCTTTGTCTCCGTCCCCTTCGGGAGCGGGGTCGGCAGTGCCGGGGTTGTCGCTGGGGGCGGGATCGGGCGCGTCCTGCTTGTTGCAGGCGGCCAGGCCGAGCGTCAGAACAAGCGCCAGAATGAGAAGCAGGGCGCTCAGCCGGCGGGAAATGGGTTTCATACAAAGTCCTCCTTATTATATAAAGTGCTATTGCGCGCGCTCTGCGCAGTCGGGGCAGCAGAGCTGCCCGCCGACCTGCCGGGCGCACGATTTGCTGAATTCTTCGCCGCAGACGGCACAGCGGACAAAGCCCGACTGCTCTTTCTGCGGGATTTTCAGGGTGGCTTCGGCCGCACGGCAAAAGGAAGCGGGGTCGGCCGCCAGGACCAGAGCGGCGCTTTCTTCGCGGCTGATTCCCTCGGGGAACTCGATGTCGGCGGTGACGCGCACCCCGCGGCCCGTGTCGGCGCGCACCAGCGTCAGCGCGCGCTTGCCGATGGGGTAGACTTCAAGGTTGCCCTTGCCGGCCGTACAGCCGGTGACGCACTGCACGGCGTCGGTCATGCAATTTTGAAACTCCGCGCGGCAATAAAGCCGTTCGCCGGGCTGCGCGCCCAACTGCTCCATGGCAAAGCGCGACATGGCAAAGCCGATGGCGACGCCGCCGCACATGTGCCCGTGAAAGCGCACGCAGTCTTCGATGGTGACAGGATGCATGGAAAAAACCTCCGGATGAATGATGGTTTTGCAGCGGCAGGCTGCTTTAACGCCTCTTCATCGGCTGAAGCCGGCAGAAGGCGCTGCGGGTGTATTGCCGGACGGTCATGCGGCCGGCGGCCAGGGACAGGGGGCGGAACAGCGCCTCGCTCCCCTCGGTAAAATAGGTGGAGCCGACGGCGCTCAGCCCGCTGCCGCGATAGGCTTCGGGGTAATAGGGCAGGGAAAAGCCCGACAGCATGATGTCGCGGGCGTTGGTGCACAGCGCAAGAATGTCCTCGGTGGTGTGGTTGATCATGGAAGTGCCGGTGATGGTGACCACGTCGCAGGTGGGCAAAAGCTCGGCTTCGCGCTCCATGGGGTAGACCTGCGCGCCCTCGACACTGCCCTGCAAATCGATGGCGCGGTCAAAGGAAATATAGCGCTTGACCTTGTCGCCAAAGCGCGCGACCAGCGGCGGCATGTGGCCGATGACGCCCAGGACGTCGTCGCCGGTCAGGCTGTCGTAAAAATCCTCGGGGCTCTGGTAAGCGGGGTCAAAAAAGAAGGGCGAAGCGGCGTTGAGCGCGGCGACGCCCAGACTGCGCTGTAAATCCTCGGCGCCGGTCAGCGCCCACTGCGCAACATCCCACGCGTCCATGCCGATCATCTGCTCGCCGTAGGGAAAAATCATGTCGCCCGACGGCAGCGCTTCGCGCATCAGGTAGACAAAGTGGCAGCGGCCATGACTCAGCTTGACGCCGACAAAATTGATGCCGATGACCCCGTCGGCAACGCGCAGCCCTTTGCCCTTCATGTGCGGCTCGGCTGCTTCCAGCACGCGCTCCATCAATTTCATGAAAAATCCTCCTGCGGGGCCTGCCGCTCTCAAAGGCCGGCGGGCCGGGGCTTTTTGTTGCGCACCATGAGCACTTCGGCCATGATGGCGACGGCGATTTCTTCGGGCCGCTCGCCCGCGACGTCCAGGCCGATGGGGGCGTGAACCCGGTCGAGCGCCTGCTGCGGCACGCCTTTTTCGCGCAGCGCGGCGTAAATGGCGTCGATTTTCCTGGCCCCGCCTATCATGCCGACGTAGGCGGCGTCCTTGTCCAGCGCGGCGGCGAGCGCTGCGCCGTCGCAGTCGTGGTTGGGGCCGGCGATGACGTAGTAAGAACCGGGGGCGGCGTCCAGCCCGCGCAGGCCGGCTTCAAAATCGGCGACGGGCACAAAACGGTCCGCCAAAGCAACGGCGCCGACAATGGCTTCGGCCGGGCGGCTGTCCACCAAAACAACCTGAAAACCGACCGAGCGCGCCAGCGGCATGACGGCCATGCCCACATGCCCGCCGCCGCACATGACCAGCGTCGGCCGGCCGCAGAATACCTCGATGAGAACGCGCAGCGCGCCGCCGCAGGCAAGGCCGCGCGCCGCGGCTTCGGTGTTCAGGTCATAGGCATACAGCCCGCCGGCGCCGGTGCAAAGGGCTTCGCGCGCGTCGCGCACGGCCAGCTGCTCGACAGCGCCGCCGCCAATCGTCCCGACACAGCGCCCGTCGGCAAAGACCAGCATCTTCCCCCGGGTGCGGGTTGTGCCGTCGCCGTCGACAATGGTGACGACGGCGTGGGGAATGTTCTCTTCACAGGCGCGCAGCTGCCGCCGCAGAATGTCCAGAAAATCCATAGCAGACAACCCCTTTTCGCATGTAATAGGATCATAGCATTGCCGGCGAAAAAGGACAAGCTTTTTCGCAATCGAAATTGTATCATCGGACGCAGGACAAAGAAAGCAATATAGAAAAATCAAAAGCGCAGAAAAAATTTTATCGCGCTTTGCGATAAAAGGGCTCCGGGAAAATATTTTAAATAAAGTGTTGACAAAAGTCCGGCAGCATGGTATGCTAATTAAGCATTCAAAAATGGATAGCGCGGGGTGGAGCAGTTCGGTAGCTCGTCGGGCTCATAACCCGAAGGTCGTAGGTTCAAATCCTGCCCCCGCAACCATTAAAGCCCTGAAGCGTGTGCTTCAGGGCGTTTCTTTGCGATAAAGCTAGGTTGATTTTATCCTATTTTTGGCGTATACTATGGACGAGGTGAGTTTATGATGGTCAATACCAGTGCGCTTGTCCCGATGACGGAGGCGAACCAGAACTTTTCAAAGGTAACGCGCTTAGTTGATGAAACCGGCATGGCGGTTATTCTGAAAAATAACCGCCCGCGTTATATTGTGGTAGATTTCGATGAATATGACGAAATTCAGGCGCTTCGCAAGGCTAGAAAGCAAAAACTCGAAACTTTGGCAGATCAGTTGATTGCGGAAAATATGGAAGCATTTCAGGAACTTGCGAAATGATTTTGCTGAAAACCAACAGTTGACATTTTAATATTTTCTAAAGGCTTTACAAATCATCATCGCTGGGCGGGATGATGCCCAGGTTTTGCAGCCAGTCGTCGCCCAAATCCTTCGAATGCCAGGCCTGCTCAAAATCCAGATATTGCAGGTTCTGCAAAAGCAGGACGGCAATGCCGATCATCGAGCTGCTGTTGGTGCTCAAAAACGCGGCGTAATGCATCCACGAGCAGTCGACCTGCTCCAGCCGGCAGCGCCGGTGGTACAGCAGGGCCGCGACCTGGTGAAACAGGTCCCCGAAAATGTACGCCTTTTCCTGCGCGGTAAAAAGGGCCGGCATACAAAGCATCCGGCTCGGCCCGCCGGTGTCCGCCTCGGTGTCGCCGGAAAGCAGCTCGAACTGCTGCGGTAAAAATTGTTTGATTGTATGAAAAATTAGCGATTTCAGCGCGTTTTGAAGGAGTTTTGAACGGCCGATGGCGCCCATCATCGCTTCCCAGGTCGCTTCTTTTTTGGGCCGCGCAGAACGGTTGTAGGATTCATACAGCATGGAGCTGGCCTGATAGGTCAGGTAGGACAGGGTGATAGAGGAAACCTGCGCCAGGATAAGCTCGCGCACGCTGTCCGCCGCGACGGTGACGGGGGGCTGCGCCGCCGGGGGCTGGACATAAAGTTCTAACAAAAAGTTCAGGAACTTTTGCCGCGGATCGCCGTTGTATTCCATGGAAACATGCCCTTTCATTTGAAAATGGGAAGGGGGCCCGCGCGCAGGCCCCTCATCGATTCTGTCTGTGCATTTTTAAAGTTCTATGATAAACAGGGGATTTACACCGCGCCCCGCGCCCGGCCGAAGCCGGGCAGAGGACGCCAACGGCATAAATCCCCTATCCAATGAAAAACGCGCAGGAAGGCATACTCCACTCCTACGCGCAAAACGCACAACGCCGTAAACCGCCGTTGAACGGCAGGTATGTATATCCCGCCCCCGCTTTACAAGAAGGACGGAAAATGATATACTGAACTTTACCGTTGGTGCCGGTTTTCCGGTTGCTGACCCGGGATGCTTGCCACACCCGGGCCGGTAGGAGCGCGGGGTTGCCGCCCCGCCCTCTGCCGCGGTATTTTCATTGGAATTGAGGATTCCAATGTTAAAGTTTAAAGTTTCAGTATATCATGAAAAAACAAGTGGAACCGCGTAAACTGCCGACTGCCCAACATAATTCCCCCCGACATGCAAAAAAACCGCACAGGTGCGCAAGCGCCCGTGCGGTTTTATCGACAGTCGGGTTTTTGAAAAATCCAACGCAAATAAAACACATACATCCCCATTGGTTGAAAAAAGGGCAGAAAAATGGTATACTGCCTTTAACCGTTGGGATTGTGTCGGCGGTGCTTGCCACACCGAAGACGCAGGGGGTGGTGAATTGCCGTTCGCCACTCCTGCCAGCGGTATTTAATTTAGATCTATTATACACGGTATCGGGCAAGAAGTCAAATATTGCTTTTTTTGTGGTTTTTTTGTTTTCCGGAATAAAAAACCAACGGGGTTTTTAAAAATAAGTGCCCCTGTACGGGTAAAAAATAAGTGCCCCGTACAGGGGCGCTGATTAAAAACAGAAAGGAAGGGATATCGATGAAACTGGTATTTATCTTTGGGCCGCAGGCTGTAGGGAAAATGACAGTAGGGCAGGAATTGTCAAAGTTGACCGGCTTAAAGCTGTTCCATAACCACATGACCATTGAGCTGGTGATGAACTTCTTTGACGTGGTGGACACGGAAGAGGGCGCTTACCTGAACCGCCATTTCCGGCAGGAGATTTTTGAAGCAGTCGCCAAAAGCGATTTGCCCGGCCTGATTTTTACCTATATGTTCGACTTCGACGACCCCAGCGAATACGAATATATCAATTCCATCTGCGATTTGTACCGGAAATATGACGCAGACATCTTTTTTGTCGAGCTCTGCGCGCCGCTGGACGTAAGGCTTGCGCGCAATGTGACGGAAAACCGGCTGCTGCATAAGCCCTCGAAGCGCGACCTGAAGGGATCGGAAGCGCTGCTTTATGGGGAGTCGCAATACCGGCTGAACACAGACCCGGACGAGGTTCCGTATGATAATTACCTGAAAATCAACAACGCGGACATGGCCCCGGATGCGGTCGCTGCCATCATTCAAAAGACATTTAATTTGTGAATGGTATAGAAAAAACCTGCAAACGGTTCACACCTTTTGCAGGCTTTTTGAGGGTTCAGGAAGGAGCGGCAGAGGTTCAATCCAAAAACACTTTTGACCCTGTAGCGCCCACCTGCCCCTGATATTTCCCGTTGTATGGATTTAAAGCAGTATCATCCATTTGCGCAAAAACAAGCTGCCCGACCCTGCGGCCGCACACCAATTCAATTGCACACCGATTCGCGTTGTACAATTCAAGGGTGATTTCCCCCTTAAATCCGGGGTCAACCCAGCCTGCATTTTGAATAAACAGCCCCATTCTGCCAAGAGAACTCCGCCCTTCAACAAAAGCAGTCAAGTTATCGGGCAGCTCTATATATTCCATTGTAGTGGCAAGGACAAATTGATGCGGCAATAAAATATAAGTATTGCTTTTGATGACTTTATAATGTATCTCGTCTTTCATTGTGATGATTCCCTGCGGGGAATCCTCTACAACGCTAAATGTATCGCCAAGCCGTATATCTACGCTTGCGGGCTGAATTTGTTCCTTTTCCAGGGGGGCAATTTTAAGAGAGTGATCGTTCAGCATTTTCAAAATCGTTTTATCAGATAAAACCATAAAACCCACCCTTCACACGGTTATAAAAATTGCGCGAACGAACGCACCAAGCCCTCATGCCGCGTTTCGGCGTGTTCTTTTACCCAGCCGTAGATTTCGCGCAGCATGTCCATGTCGCCCGCGCCTGCGCGCGGCTGCCCCAAAAGCGGGGTGTACAGGTTGACGATGCCGCCGTGCGCGTCCTGGCCGCGGAGCAGCTGTTTTAAATAGACGGAAAGCATTTTGAGCGCGTGCGCGTAGGGGCTGCACAGGGCCGCCACTTGCGCCTGGGAAAGCCCGGGGCAATGCGGCGTTGCCGTGCAGTTGATGTCGACGACGCGAAACGGATTGTCCCCGTCAACGGCAAGCGTGACAACATACAAATCAGGCGCAAGGCTGGCCGCGTAATCATAGAAAATCACATTGTAACGCTGCGCAAAAATCTGCGGCAGCCGGGTGACAAACCGGCTGTTGTCTGTCCCTGACACATCGACCATAATATCAATGTCGGAATAAAGGTCATAGTTTCCTCTGCTCAGGCTCCCATAGAGCTCGCAGCGCTTTACTTCCGGAAGAGCGCTTAAAAAGTTGCAAAGCTCTTCTGCCAACGCGACAATATGCTGCATAATCCTGCCCCATTCGTGTCGTTTTATTGCTCTTGCGCATATTTTAGTAAAGAAAAGCCCTGAAAACATATGTTTCCAAGGCTTTTGGCGGAGCGGGTGGGATTCGAACCCACGTGCCGTTTCACCGGCAACTCGATTTCGAGTCTTTTGGTCTGTTTCTATGGCTCGTGCTATCCGGTGTCTGTTTCGGACTATCTCGTCCGCGCGGAAAGCCGCATGAAATCAGGCTTTTTAGCCCTTAAAGCCTTGCCGTTGCTGCGTTTCTCCCCAATGGGTTCAAATCAGCATTTTTGCCGATTTTGGAGAGAAATCGGGGGAGACAGGAGAGAAATCCGGAGAGAAGGCAATACATCAAATCCATACACCGCAGAACCGACTTCGAACCGGCAAAATCTGTTTTTTGAGGTGTATCAAATGAAAAATCTGCCCATCGATTGGGACAGCGTGCCCGATGTGATGAACAAGGATCAGTTTTACCGGCTCTGTCACATCAGTAAATCTACGGCGCTGCATCTGCTCAAAAGCGGCAAGGTGCCCTGCCGGTGGACGGGCAAGAAAACCCGTTGCTACCAAATCAAGAAAGAGGATGTGCGGGCCTATCTGGAAGAGCGTGCCGTTTATCCCGAGGTTTATTCCGCACCCAGAGGGTGGTACGGCGACCATTATGCGGCAAAGCTCCCCAAGGAGTTGCCCGAAGATGTGTTCCGGCAAATGCGGGAGTATTACGCCGAGCTGCTGGAAAACCACAAGGATGTTGTGACCGTGCGGGAGGTCGTCGCCCTGACCGGCTATGCCAGATCGACAGTCAACAACTGGTGCAGCCGGGGGCTGCTGAAATCCTTCCGCAAAGGGAATCTCTTTTACATCCCGAAGGTTTTTCTCATCAACTTTCTCTGCTCAGAATACTTCCGCACGATCGTCCGGAAATCGAGGCGGCATATTTGCATGCTAAATGAGTTCTCCATGCGGGGGCAAGTCCGCAAGCATGGTAAGGCAGGAGGTGCGGAATGATGGCGAACTTCATCGAAGAGCTGTTTTATGGCAACCTTGACCCGCAAGCAAGAGAATACCACAAGAGTCACCGTGTTGTCAAGGTGTCGAAGAACATCAACGACATAGAAGAAAAGCTGACCGAGCGATTGCGGGGAGAGGACAAGGAGCTGTTCCTCGACTTCTGCAACGGCAATTCTGAACTGACGGGAGAGGCAACGCTGGACGCTTTCATCACCGGCTTCCGCCTTGGCGTAAAAATGATCTTTGACACCTTCTGCAGCGAAGACGCTCCGTTTGAGAGCTTCTTGGAAAAATAAAAATCGCACATTCGTAAGAAGAAACCTCCTTTGGTACAATGACAGTATCAAAGGAGGTTTCGCTGATGAAGCAGAAAGGAATTCGTCAGATCTTATATTCTGAACAGAAGCTTGTCCGTAAAGATAATCGGCTTCAGTATATCGAAGACCCAGATGGATATTTGTATGCCGACATGATTTATCCAACCAAAATAAAGGCGGAGGATTTGCCGGAATGGTTTGTTTACGGCAGATATTATAGGTGCTGGGGTTATCTTTCCGCAAAAGGTGTCGTAGATTTGAAGTATGTGCCGAATCTGCGGGTCAATCATTTTTTAAGGGATGATGTTTTGCTGATCTCTTACCATGAGCCGATTAAACAAGTTTCCGAAAGTAAACAGTTTTGGGAAAGATATAAAGGCTATGACGAGACAATAGACGATGGTGCTATTCTGCATTTTCTAAAAGCAGTAAAGAAGTATTCCGATGTTGACATTACGGAAATTGCACAGCAAATTCAGGAAAAAGCTGATATGATGCCAATAAAGCATCCGAGAGAGTTTGGAGACTTCAAGTTTGATATTCAGGCTTTCTTAGACAAGGAATAAAAGGGCACTATGAAACCATGGCAGAATAGGAGGAAAAATTGATGAAATCATTATACGAGCAAATGGGCGGTAGCTACACCATGCAAGGAGATTATGCCCTGCCGGATCTGCGCTTGTCCGAAGAAGATTCTCGTCCCATCGGTGTGTGGGGGCAGCAGCGCTTGCGCTTTCTCAAGCAGCGCCACAGGGTTCTTTACTACAATCTGCTTACCTCCGGTAAGCTCCATGACCACCTTGCTGATACGGAAGAGCGTGCTCAGGCGATGTTCCTCCGGCTGGTAGCGCAGTACGCCCGGCGGGAAGGGCTGACGGAGCAGCTCAAAGCAGAGAAGCCGATGGAGTGGGTGCAGAGGATAAATAATATCCGAGCGAGAGTGCGAGAAGTGGTTAATTTAGAAGTGATTTTCGCATAGATAGTATTAAATTGCGATTTTCAAAGAAGACTGAGATTATGTGGAGAAACCGCCTCTACAACAGTAGAAGCGGTTTCTTATCAATTAGTCATCATCTTCGTCATTAGACCAACCCGATATAAAATGTAATTCGCCAGAATCCATATCCATTGCCATATTATCTCCCATACGCATTAGCAAATCACCGTCAGAGTCAATTGCCATATTGTCTGAGATCGTATGTGCAAAATCTCCATCATCATAGTCAAAAAAGTGTTTCCACATAAATAAAGCTCCTTACTCAATTCTGATAATTTCGTGGTCCCTCGTTCCGAATATCCGTTTTACTTGGTACAAAGATGCTCCAATCCAAAATGTAATTCTGTCTGCGGCTTCTTCATTCGTCGCAATATTGGTGCAGAGCAAATTACTCCTCGCATTTGTTCCTCCGCAAGCTAACGGAAGTATGTGATGAATATTCCAGCCGCAGTATATTTTTTCCCCATAATAGTATACAGAGAAATCGCTGTCTCCATAGCCATCTTTGCACATCAAATTTCCATGGAAGTCTTCCGCATATTGGCTACTGCCGTAGAACTCTTCCCACAATCGCAAAGCATTGTACCTGCTAATCTTCATTTTCTCACCTCCAATCCGGACAAAAAGTAAAACCATACACATCATGCGTGTATGGTCTCAACCTGTCCGAATTGGTGCTTTACACGCACAACATCCAAGGCGGTCACATAAATAACTGCCTAAGAAGTATGGTGTAAAGCTTTGATACAGCAACTGGGCCCACCTCAAAGGAGAAAATCCCCCGGAGCCGATCTTGTGGGTTCTCAACGGCGTAACGAGAATTTTTATCGACGTTGATAGTATCTTGGAATTACATATTTTAAAAATTTGTAGAAGTTTTGAGCCCATTGTCGTTTTCGGATTTCTCGTCGCTCCGTCATACAAGTTGCTTCAAATTTAACATAACCTACATCAAAAATTATATCC